>CANPBV010000011.1 GCA_947572405.1 uncultured Mycoplasmatota bacterium
AACTTTTTCATAAAATTTATCAAAAAATGCTTGACTTATATATAGTTGTCTTTATCACTGTTTTAAAGTATTCCTCTAATGTTATTCCTGTTTCATATAACCCCATAACAGTAATATCATGTGAGATAAGTTCTTTGGATACTTTCTCTGCATGGTCTAAATAATCATATAGTCTAATTTCATTTGTATTTATAATTTTATAATTGGTTGTTTTCAAGTTTGTCTCTAACACAACACTTGCTTTTTTTGTATCATCTGTTTTAATCACAATGCATTTACTACATTCTGTATCAAGTTCTTCTTTTGTTAGTTCTTTGATAACATTTCCTTTTTCTATGATACAAAAACGATTTGCCACCATATAAAGTTCTGACAAAATATGACTAGATATCATAATTGTAATATTTTTTTGTGTATTGAGCTTTTTAAAGGTATCTCTTAACTTACTAATACCAATTGGGTCTAATCCATTAATTGGTTCATCTAATATAATAAAGTCTGGACTATCTAATATTGCAAAGGCAATACCAAGTCTCTGCTTCATCCCTAACGAGAAATTTTTAAATTTCTTGTTTTTGGCTTCCTTTAAGTCGACTAACTCCAACACTTCATCTATGACGTTTTTGTCTGCAATCCCTTTCTGAAAACAATAATACTTTAAATTTTCATAGGCTGTTAAATTTGGAAAAAAAGCTGGATTTTCGATTAAACAACCGATTCTCTTTTTCTTTTCTATGACATTTTCTTTTTCTCCAAAAAGTTCATATTCCCCACTTGTCTTATTGGTAAGGGTTGTAATCACTTTCATCAAAGTTGTTTTTCCAGCCCCATTTCTACCAATTAACCCATAAATATCCCCTTTGTTAATTTGTATATTCACATTTTCTAAAGCAGTAAAATTATCATATTTTTTCGTTAATTGATTGGTTTTTAAAATTGCTTCTTTCACATATATCCCTCCATAATTTTATTGTATAAAAAAAGTGTTAAAAAAGTCTTAACCCAATTCTTAATTTTTTCTTAATTTTTCATTTTATAACCAATACTCCATACCGTTTCTATATAATCTTCTTCCTGATTACATTCTTTTAATTTATTTCTAATTTTACTAATATGAACGTTTAATGTATTATCATCTACAAATTCATCTTTCCAAACAAGTTCAAATAGCACAGACTTAGTAAAAACTCTAGTTGGATGTTCTAATAAAGTTTTAAACAATTCAAATTCTTGTTTGGTAAAATTTAGGGGTTTCCCATTACAAGTAACTGTATAATCCGTTTTATTTAAAACAATATCTTTAAATGTTATAATAGTTTTATTTTTTTCCATATTCTGGTGTTTTAAGGCAAGCTTGATACGTGCCAATAATTCTTTGTTATCAAATGGCTTGGTGATATAGTCATCTGCTCCTAATTCAAACAAGTCTACTTTTTTATCTACTTCATGAATTGCACTCATCACAATAATGGGGACTTGATATTTATTCAATAATTCAGTTAAGATTTCCTCACCATTTTTACCTGGCAACATCAAATCTAATAAAATCAAAGATACATTTTCATTATGAACCAATACTCCCTCTGTTCCAGAAAATGCTTGTAGAACTTGATAATGATTGGTTTCTAATAACTGTTTTAACATATTATTAATATCTTTATCATCTTCTATAATTAATATTTTATACATACATAACACATTCCTTTTTATTATTATAAAATAATTTTGTTTCTTTTACAATTTTCTAAATTAAAAAAGTGAACATAATATTCACTTTCTTATTCTGTTCTAAGTGCAATGACTGGGTCTTTTTTACTAGCAATCTTAGATGGTATTAAACCAGCTACTACAGTTAAGCCCATACTAATTACAATCAAAACAATAGCAGCTATAAGGGGAACTGAGGTTACAATACTAACATTTGTAAGCTTATAAATAATATGATTGATCGGCAATGTTAATAGTACTGTAACAAATATTCCAAGTACTCCAGAAATAAGTCCCACAATTAAAGTTTCTGCATTAAAGACTCTAGAAATATCTTTTTTACTGGCTCCAATTGCTCTTAAAATTCCGATTTCTTTGGTTCTTTCTAATACCGAAATATAAGTAATAATTCCAATCATAATAGATGAAACAATTAAAGAAATAGCAACGAATGCAATCAGAACATAGCTGATAATATCTATAATTTGACTGACTGATTTTAACATAATTCCTACAATATCTGTGTAGTTAATTACATTTTCTTCTTTTCCATTTTTCTTTTGAATTTCATTATATTCTGCAATTGCATTGGAAATAGAATCTTTTGATTCAAAATCTTTTGGATAAATATAAATTCCAGATGGATTTTCTAAGTCAACAGCTCCTAATTTAATTAAATTTTTCTCATAAGTTGCATTCTTATTTTCTGTATATGCCTCCATTATTTTCGCAATTTCTTCGGCGCTTAACTGACTAAGTGCATATTTTTGTTCTGCTGTTAAAGAGTTAAAATCAAAGCTTGAATTTTCATTTTCTTTTGGAAATTCTAAACCAGACAATATATTGACATTTGGATTTTCTTTTTGTAATTTTACAATTTCTGCTTCATTTGATTTTTGTATGACATATTCTTTTAATTCCTTTAAATAACCAACGCCACCTGACATTCCATGTGCTAGAGTCTGTTCATTTTGTCTAATAATTCCTACTACTTTGATTTCTTCTGCCACCTCTACTTTTTCTTTCATGTAAGCTTCATCGTCTCTTTTATCCATCCAAATACCATTTTCATAATTATAATAATCGGAATTCAATAAAAGCTTATACGACAAATTTAATAATTCTTCATAAGTATAAGAAGTTGGTTTATTTTCTTCTAGCTTTTCTCCTTTTATTGCTGCTTTCATTTTGGCTTCTAGTTCTTTTTGATCTTTTAATCCTAATGCATATAATGTATAATCACTAATTTCATTATCTTTTCCTACGATTAGAACAACTTCGTTATAGTTCATCGGCCAAACACCCGCTATTAAATCATATTGAGATTTTAACAGTTCTTTGTTATCTAACATTTCTGTGAAAACATTAGTATCACTACTTGAGCCTCCCATAAAATCAGAGAACATAGAATTTTCTCTTGCTTCCATCATTTCTCCCATACCCATAGCATCCATAACAGTACTTGGGTTTACTCTTACAATTCCGTTACTTGTATCTTTTTTATAAAGTTGTAAATTCAAATTATATAAATATTGAATTGCAGAACTATTTTCTTTAATAGAACGATTTTGTTCCATATAATTTTTTAATTCTTTCAAGTTATTTGTTTCCATTTTATTAGAAAGCGTTGTCAAAAGATGATTCATAATGTCAGCAGAATAAATTTTTCCATCTTCCTTTTTTATTTCACTATTTCTATTTCCCATCATCATTTCCATCATACTAGACATATCGACAGTCGACTCTTCTATCATAATTGGATAAGAAGAAATCGTATCTTTTTCTACTTTATCAATGTAATTTTGAACACCTGTTGATATCGCCAAAATAAGAGCAATTCCAATAATTCCAATACTTCCTGCAAAAGAAGTTAAAATGGTTCTTCCTTTTTTGGTCATTAAATTGTTCAAACTTAAACGAAAAGCTGTGAAAAAATTCATAGAAGTTCTTTTCATTGTCTCTATTTTTGGGCTTTCTTTTTCTTCTTTTTCAATTGGATTCGAGTCATCTGTAATTTTTCCATCTAAAATTTTAATAATTCTACTAGAATAGCTTTCTGCTAAATCAGGATTATGTGTAACCATAATAATTAATTTATTCTTTGAAATTTCTTTTAGAATTTCCATTACCTGAACACTTGTCTTTGTGTCCAAAGCGCCAGTTGGTTCATCTGCTAAGATGATATCTGGATCATTAACAAGTGCTCTTGCAATTGCAACCCTCTGCATTTGACCACCTGATAATTGATTCGGCCTTTTATGAATTTGGTCTTTTAGTCCTACTGATTTTAACGCATCTATCGCTCTTTTTCTTCGTTCTTTTTTAGATACTCCAGAAATAGTAAGCGCAAGTTCTACATTGGAAAGTACAGTTTGATGACCAATTAAATTATAGCTTTGAAATACAAATCCAATAGAATAATTTCTATAGGCATCCCAATCTCTATTTTTAAAATTCTTTGTCGATTTTCCATTTATAATTAAGTCTCCACTGGTATAGCAGTCTAGCCCTCCTATAATATTTAATAAGGTTGTTTTTCCACATCCACTAGGCCCTAATATCGAAACAAATTCAGAATTTCTAAATTCAATATCAATTCCTTTTAACGCTTTTACTTGTTCATCCCCTGAAACATAAGTTTTTTTTATATTCTTTAATTTTAGCATAGCATTCTCCTTTTTTTGCACTCTTTTCCCCATACTACTAAGCATATTAGCATTTTATTTTTTTTATGTCAATCTACCATCTTGCTTTCTTCTACATATTCTTTGATTTCTTTTAATTTATGCTCTAAAATTTTTGTGTCAATTAATTTCACTTGATATTCAGACACTAATGTTGGTGACATGCTTCTATTCATAGAATATTTTACAACTTCTTCATTTCGATTGGTGCATAAAATAATGCCAACGGAAGGATTTTCATGCTCTTTTTTCACTTGCCTATCCAAAGCTTCTAAATAGAAATCCATTTTTGAAATGTATTCAGGTGCAAAAGCTCCAATTTTTAACTCAAAAGCGACTAAACAAGATAAATCACGGTTATAAAACAATAAATCGATATAAAAATCCTCTCCACCTACTTGTATTCGATATTCTTCTCCTATAAAAGTAAAAGATTTTCCTATTTCCAAAATAAATTTTTTAAAATTTACCATGATTGCTTTTCTAAAATCTTTTTCTGAGTGTTCTAAAGGCAAATTTAAAAATTCAAAACTGTAGATATCCAAAAATCTTGAATTTGGGATTTCTGTTTCATTGATAAGTAGCTTTTTACTAAATGGTGCGTTCTTAGAAATCATATAGCGTTCATAATACCCACTCCTAATCTGCCGAGACAGTTCTCTTGCTGAATATTGTTCTTTTATGGAAAGTGCTATATAGAATTTTTTGGCTTCTATCGTTTTCACTTTCGATAATATTTCAACATGATTAGACCAATTAATTTGTGTCAACAGTGTCGACACAATTTCAGGAAACTCACAATATGTTTCATAAAACTGTTTCATTCGATAAAGACCACGTCTATTAAATCCTTTTAATGTAGGATATTTGCTTTTTATATAGGAAGCCAAATTTTCAACAGTCTTGCTCCCCCAATTATCCTGTTTAATTTTTTCAGTTACATATTTTCCAATATCCCAGTATAGAAGAATCAGCTCTTCATTCACTTTTCTATAAGCATTATGTCTTCTTTCTTCTATCATATTTATAATTTCTTGAAACCCAGTGATATCTTCTACCATTCTCTCACTCCTTTTTGCTATGTAATGTATCAGTATAGGTATCATATATGGGAATTTCTGATATGTCAAAAATAGAATTTTTCAAATTAGGAAAGAAATATAAATCAATTTTAAAAATCTGTACGAAGAATTATTATTTTTGCAAAATTTTTATCTCAATTTCATAAATTTACCTCCATTTCTGGAAATTTTATATTGACATACTTCTCCTTTTCTTTTGAATACAAAAAAAAGAGAATCCAATAAAATTCTCTAATTTTGATATTCTTCAAAAAAATGAAATGCTTCATCTACCAAAAGAATTCTCACAATACAATTTTTAGATTTCAACATAGCACATAATTCTCCTATATTTTTCTCTAATAGTTCTTTAGAATATTGATTGGCATTCTTATTTTTAAGAGGCGCTATATCTGTCATTTTTTCTTTTTTAATATTACATTTCACAACAGTTTTATCTATTGCATTTTTATCCATAATTTCTTTAATTCTTTTTAGTACTGCTTCTTTTGATAATGTTTCTTTACTTGGCATTTTATCATAAATACAAACAATATCATAATAAAGTATTTTATCTAATGTAATATCTTGCTTCTTATCTGTCAAAATTTCATTTCGAATTTCGATTCTTTCTTTAAATTCTTCCAAAATAACATCTCCACTAATATTGAGACAGGAATATAAATCAATTAAATGTTTATGAATCCCATTGGTTCCTGCTATGACACCAGCTCCATGTTTGATTTCCACCAAATGAAGTTTATCTCCATCAACAATTACATTATCAATTCGTCCTTTGATATTACTTCTAGTTCTTTCTTCGTCTGTATCTTCTATTTCACGTCTATCTTTCCCTGCGTATACAATATATTCTAACTCAAAAGGAACAGTATGGTTAGAATATAAAAGTTCTTTTTTTCTTTCTTTAGTTTGGTAATAAATATCTTTTTTCTTTTCTTTATTAAAGAGTATCATAAAATCTTGTTGTTTTTGTTTTTCTTGGTTTGTTTCAGATTTCGAGTTTCTGTAATCATCAGTTCTATTGTTGTCTTTTTGGATATAAACATTAATTCGATTTTCTAAAACTGTTTCTATTTTATCAAAATGAATGTCTTCCTCTTTTTGCTTACTTTTTACATCCATTTCTATTTTTTGAAAATTTTTATTTGCTAATGTCACTTCTAATAAGGGTAACATTAAATCATATAATTCTGTTAAGGTGAATTTTGTTTTCCTAAGGAATAATAGAATTTTATTTTGATTCTGGTTTAATATAATATCTGTAAAATAAGAAATCATTTTGGTTTTCTTTAACTGGCCCACCACTAGACTCATTAGTTCTTCTTTGGTTTGGCTTAACGTTCCAGTTGAGAACTTAACCTCTAATTTTTTCCCTTTTAGTTTTTCACTTTTCGTATCACTTCCAATACAAAATTCAAAATAAGCTTCTATTTTTTTCATATCTTTTTCTACTGCACTTGGTATTGTTTTATAACATTCTATTAATTTGTTATTTTCAAATACATTGCTTCCATTTGGAACAAAAATGGCAGTATTAATGGTGAATTTTCCATTGGCAAGTTCCATCATTTTAATTCCTTTATAATAAACTTTGATATTTGTTGTTTTCTTTTCTTTTCGAACTCGTAAATAATATCCTTCTTTTATCTTTTCACTGCTCGTATATCTTTTTATGAAATCTTGCTCTAAACTCATAAACACAACTCCTCTCCATCTTCTAAATTGATAATATTTTGAAATATTTCATTCGCCATTTCTTTATGTTCTGTATGAATAAAAATTATTTTTTTAGGCTTTATTATATTTTCTACTTGTTTCATTGCCTTTTTATCAGCATGCCCAGATGTATGTAGTTTTAAAAATGTAACACCCATTTTTTCTAGTTCTGTTATGAAATTTTGAATGCTTTCCTCTTTTAGGTATCCATCCCACATCGAATAAATGATACAGGCATTTGTTAAAAGTCCTTTTTCATATAACTTTTCTTTGATATCTTCTAACATAGACGGTTTTACTATCATACAAAAATCATGATGAAATGGTTTACTCTTCTTATATTGCTCCATTGGTTTTATATACATTTCTTTCAATGCACTCGGTTTTTTATAATAGTTATTGGTTATCCAAACCGATACATTTTTATGCGTGATAGGACTTGGTATGGTCTTTTTTAAATGGGATGTTATCGTTGCTGTAAAAAGGTCTTCTATAAAATATTTTTTGGTATGATTGCTCGCTTTATAAAAGGTAACTAGTCTATCAATATTTGTAGAAGACTGTAATATCAATACTTGCTCATACATTTCAAATATTGAATAAGCTTCTTTTTCTAATTCATCCTCTGTTTTAAATTCGTCATTGCTTCTTCCAAATGTTGTTCCTTCTGTGATAAGTAAATCAACGGGTCCAATTTTTTTTAAGCTATTTAAGAAGCCTACTCCTTTTCTGCCATGATTTCGATAATCGCCAGTATGGATAATCCTTAGCCCATCCCCTTCTATCAAATATAGACAAGAATGGTAAGCTGAATGGTCTACAATATAAGGTGTTATTTTTAAATCTTTTATGAAAATTGGATTTCCAAAAGTTATTATTTCTGTTTTTCTTATAATTGGTTTGGCATCTTTCATAAAATCTGAGCTTAAGTTGTGAATCTTTTTCGTTTCTTTTTCTATAAATATAGGAATGTCTTCATTGATGTCACTTACTAGCCCAATATGGTCCCCATGACTATGAGTGATAAAAACAGCATCATAACTTGAAATTCCAGTTGTTAAACCTTCTATTTCTACTGGTATTTTTTTTTCTACCAAATCTTCTCCAAAATCGATGATAATTTTAGTTCCTTTTTCGCTAGTAATTTCTGTGATACAACCACCTATTTGGTTTGTTCCTTTTATAATTTTTACTTTCATACGTCCTCCTCATTTATTATAACATTTTTTTATAATTTTATATTATCGTGATAGGCCCCTTTATTTTTTTGTTCTTATAAATGAGTGCAGAAAAGGAGATGTTTTCGCTTTCCCTTACTCTGGAAATTAAAAACATCATATCTGCATATTTTTTAAAACTATCATAATGATACATTGTTTTTAAGGTTTGTGCCTTTTTTATTTCTGACTTTCTTTCTACATTTGATAAAATAATCATTGTAATGTGATACTTTTTTGAGTACTGTTTTAAAGCTTTTAATATTTCTTCTTTTTTATAATTTGAATTTTTTATAAGACTATCAAATGTATCAATAATAAGAAAATGAATGTCATCACTTTCATCATAATTTATGAAGTAATCTAAAATGTCTTCCGATAAACTTGCAAATTTCAAATCTATCATTTCAATATTAGAATTTCCAATCTCTTCTAGGGCCTTTATAAATGGTTTTTCCTTAATTTTAAAATGATTTCTTTGATACATGCAAGGATGAAAATATTGATGAATTTCGTTTGATGGTATTCCACTCATGAAACTGGTTAGTTTTTCTATATAAAAGTCACTTGGATTATCAAGATGAAACATTCTAATTTTTTTCTTTTGCCTTATCCCTAATTCATAAAGGATATGCACTGTCAATTCTACTTTTCCATTTAAAGGTCTAGATGCAATTACTATAAAATTATTTTCTAAAATATCATTAAAAAAATATTCTAGCATTTGCTTTGTTTCCTCTCTATTTCATAATTGTTTTTGTCATATTCAATGATTTGTTCTTTTTGAAGTTCTTCTTTTTCATATTCTTTGATAGAAAGTCTTTTTGTCCTTTCCTTTGGTTTTTTAGAATCAATTATATTGACATAAAGTCGCTTTTCTACTGACAAGTCTTCTTTGTCTACATCATGTATTAAAATAAACTCTGTTCCATATCTTTGGACACTTTCGCTCATTTTTCTTAGAGCTTCTTTTTTATGATATTTGCTATTTTTTAATAATAAATGAAAATCTTCGATGACAACGATTGTGCTAGTATCAAATTCTAACATTTCTAAAATATTATCTAAATAGTCCATTTCTGCTATTCCTTTTTCTCCTATCATAAATAAGTTACTCTGTTGCACTTTTTCAATTGCACTTACAAAATGAAATCTATTAATCAATTCGGTGTTATTATGACTTAATCCCAACCAAGGATATAAGTATTTTGTAAGTACTCTTTTATTTATTTTTGAAATACATGATAAAAGATGTCTATAATAATAATCACTTCTTTTCGCAAATGTATAAAATAACACCTCCTGATTCTCTGTAATTCCATATTTGTACAATAAGTAAGTTATAAATGTCGTTTTTGCTTCTACATCTTCACATATAACTTCACTAATTCCACCTTTCATAAACTCATTTTCCAATATATTTTTTTGCATAATACCTCTCCTTTGCTGATATCACTATAGCAAAGTTTAAAAAAACTTGCTTAACAGAAGAGAAAAATAGACAAAAATAAAAATCAAGTTTCCTTGATTTTACTGTGTAAAATTAATTTTTCGTACTTGTCAAAACTACTTTGTGACATAAAACATTCTTTTTTCTTTATCATATCCAACATTGTGATAACAAAAGTTCATATCCTTCAAATACCGCTCTATCCATTTGGTAGAAACATGTAATTCTAATGCTGCTTTTTTGATATCAATATAAGTCTTATCTTGAACATATTGTTTCAATCTTTCTATGTTATGAAGACGTGTTTTTGATAATGTTTGATAACTTTTTTTTAAATACATTTCATATAGCGATTCCAAAGATACTTGAAGGCCAGGATGATATACCAAACATGAAAACTTCATCAGCGCTATTTTAGAATGCCAAGAAATAATTTGTACGATATTAAAGATTTGATAAGGCCTTTCTATTCTATCTTTTTCATCAACGATTAAAAAAACATAGTCATAATTTTTAAATTGCTTCCGATTTTTGATATCATATTCTACAAAATTTATCTCTTTTTCCATTTTTAGAAATAATATCAATCCTTGATGTCGCTTGGCTTCTTTTAAAGAATTTAAATAAACAAGTCTTGGAAAACGATGTGTTAAATCGGTATCATTCCACACTTTCTTTTTGCTTCTGATATCTTTAAATTTTAATTGTTCTATTTCTTTTTCTTGAAATCCTACAAATACAATATTTCTTTTTCCTTGGTTCACGAAATAACCTCTACATCTAGATTTATTTTATACGCTATTGGTTCAAATAACGATTCAAATTCTAATAAGTTATTTCGATTTATAATATGACATTTAATTTTCTTTTTAATATTGTATAAATAATAAATATAGTATTTGTCATCCTCTTTCATTCTTTCCATTTTTACTTCACACTCCAATATGACTTTTTTTCTTATTATTGCATCATAAGAAACTATTTTTTGATATCGTTTCTTTTTGTTTTATATATCAAAAAAGCACTACTTAATGAGTACTTTTTACGATATGAGCTGTAATAATTGTATAGCTATGGAAATGGATTGTAATTCTTATGTTATCTATTTCACAGTACCAATTTTTCCCTTGTTTATAAATATAACTTTTATTATTTTTAATCATTTGCTTGCAATAACAAACTGCATCTTCTTTTAGATTTAGATTTTTTTCTATTCTCAGTTTCCCCATTTCTGTTGTATGAAGTTTTTCAATATTTTGCAATAATATATTCTTATCATTTTTCATGATTTATCAATTTTTCAAAAGAGTTGGCATTTAATATTGTATTTGATACAAATTTTCCTTTATAAAAATTAGCTCAATTTTGAAAGACACATGGAACTTCTTTTGCTTTTTCTAAAGTGTCTATTTTTACAAAATGGATAGGAACATGGTTTTCTTTTGAATACTCTGTTAATTCTTTTATTTCATATTCTACATAGGGACATCCTGGACTATAGTAAATTGTGAACATATCTTCTTCTATTTTCATTTGTTTTGCTGAATCATTAAATTTTGGCTTTTCTTCGTTATTAAAGGAGAGCGCTAGTAATTCATAATCCTCTATTTCATCTACTACTTGAAAACCATAATGAAGATAAAACTTTTTTTCTCCTAAAAATGGTTTTTTCTTTTTTGAAGTTAAAGTACAGATACCACTCATTCCTTTCTCTTTGGAATCTTCAATTGCATATTCTAATAATTCTTTTGCAATTCCTTTTCCTTTAAAACTTCCTGCCACCCATAGGCAATAGATATATTGATACTTTTTCCCATTGATTGGTACCCATGCCGTTTCAATGGGTTCATATTCAATAAATGTTTTTCCTCTGGTATTTAATTTTCTAAATACATGACCATCTTTTAATTTGCTTTTTATCCATTCTTTTTTGCTATCTACACCATTTTGATGCTTTTTATCTCCTATTGCACAGCATAAGTGTTCGCTATCGATATTTTCTAGTGTTAAATTGATATATTCATTCATTTTGTTTCTTCCTTTATTTTCCTAATTGGATGTCTAATAACCGTTCTTAATTTATTTGGTGCACATTTTCTTGGGTCGCTTAAATATATTTCATGATGAAATCTTTTCTCTGTGATATCTAATTCATAACCTTGTTCTATCATCAATTGATGCATCAATTCTAATGTTTTGGGTTCTTCATCATAGGAACCAATATGCATGCACTGAATACAAGTTCCTTCTTCATAAGTAAAAAATTCTACTTTACTATAATCCTGTTTCTTTTTTTCAGTTGCTTCTTTGATGGCCCAGTCAAAATCTTCTTTTGTTACAAAGTCTGGCAATCGTATCATGGAAATGAAGTGAAATGTTTCTTTTTTCTGATAATCTATAGTGTTATTTCCCTCTTGCCACCAAAGTCCTTCTAATGGAGGCACAACATAGTTGAAAAAGCCTTCTATTTGACGAGCTCCTTTGTAACTCATTTTAATGGTAAAGGCAATTCCATATAATAGTCCAATCGACTTTTTATAGTCTCCATTTTCTTCATTTGGATTTCCTTTTACTATAATGTAATTCATTTTTGGGATTTCGATAATACTTGGGACATTTTTTGGCATATAAAATTCTTTATATTCTTTTTTATAATCAAAAGCCATAATATCTTCCTTTCTGTTTTTCTAACAATTATTATACTTAGTTAAATATGACAACTAATTGTCATATTAAGAATATTGTTCGAGGCTTTTTCTTAATCGTTCTATGATTTCTTTTTTTACTTCTTTTGGTTCTAGTACTTTTATATGTTCTCCAAAGGAAAGAATATATCCATAAATCCAGTCATTGTATGGAAATTCTACAGATACTAAGAAATCACCATTTTCTTTCTTTTGAATAGCTGTTTCCTCAAATTCGTCATATACTCTATATGCTAAGGTTTTATCAATTTGTAAAATCAATGTTATCATTTTGGGCGGAGTATCATGCAATTCGATTCTCATATCCATGGTCCTATCAAATGTTTCTTCTAATATCACCAATTCTTTTATTCTCATAATTTTAAAGAATCGGTAATCATTTTTATCGACATCAAAACCACATAAATACCAGGAGTTATATTTAAAGCAAAGCTTTATGGGTTCTACTTTTCTTTTGGTACAAGTTCCATAAGAGCTAAAATAAGAGAAAGTAATTACAGATTTATAGATAATCGCTTTTTTTATCATTTCAAAACTTTCCTGATGTGTTTTAGAATTACTCCAGATAGAAAAGTCTACATCAAACCATTCTTCTTCTGTTTTGGTAAATAGATGCTTCATTTTTTCATAGGTATCGTTATTCATGACTTGTAACTTATTCATGCCCTGTAAGGAAAATAGAATTTGGTTCTGTTCTTCTTCTGATAATAAAGCTTTATCAAATTTATAGTTTTCTAATAGATGAATACCCCCATTTTTTCCTTTGCTCATATAAATTGGAATATGAAATTCGCTTAACACTTCAATATCTCTATAAATGGTTCTAGTAGATACTTCAAAATATTCTGATAATTCTTTGGCAGTTATGGTATTATTAGAAAGTAGTAAATATAATATTCCAAATAAACGATTATTTTTCATGCTATCACCATATTCATTATATCATCAAATGTTAAATTTCTTCTAGTTAGTAAAAAAGCAGATACTTTTTCTATATCTGCTTTTATTAAAAATCAATTTATAATTGTTTTCCTATTTTTTTTAAATATCTTTTTTCTGCATCACAAGCTTTTTGTTCACTTTCTTCAGTATGCCATTCATAGGTTCTACCTAAATGAGAATAAACTTCATAAGCATGTGTATATTCGTGAATGTTAACGCATAAAGATTTCACATCATAAATAATTGGAATAACCATTCTAATATCTATTAAAGTCCCATTTTCTCCTATCATTGGAAATACTCCCCACTCAAAATCTTCAACTGATAGTGGCAATCTTTTAATTTTTCCTTTCATAAAGGTAAAAAACTCTTGATTTTTAATTCCTTCTTCTTCTAAAACGGTCTTTAATTCTTTTTGCCAATCTTTTATATTTGTTTTTTCTAGCATATTCCTATTTTTCTGTACAATGACATTCTGGATTAGTGCAAGTACAATTTGGATTATATCCACTAGCACATTCCTCTGTACAAGTACATTTCCATCTTTTTAAAGTAGGGAACAGTTTTTCACAGTATTTTTTCATTTCTTCATTGGTCATTCCTGCTTGCTCTCCATATTTTGAACACATAAGAATATATTCTTCCATTGAAACTTTATCTATAAATTCCCCTTTTTCAAAACAAAATTTACAGTAATCTATATTGATACTTCCATCTTTATTTCTACCCAATTGTTCCTTTGATTCTATAGGCATTCCACAACTTTGACATATTTTATGCTCCATTTTATTTCTTCCTTTACTGTTTGGTTTTTACAAATTAACGACAATTTTGATGTCTATTATGTCCACCATTATGATGTCCTACACCATGGTACTGATATCCATTAGATTGATACCCCTGATGATTTGTTTGATTACAGTCTGGATAATTGCAATTAGAGTGGTACTCTGTGTGATTTGTTTGATTGCAATTTGGATAGTTACAATTCGCATGATATTCTTCATGATGATAAGTGTTATTATAAACTTCTCCTTGTTCTACACTTGCATTTTCTACTCTTCTAGGACAATCTTGTATATATGCATATACTCTTTCTGCTCCAAAAATAAGAGAAAGAGCTCCTACTACAAATAAAATCTTTTTCATATTCTCCCTCCAATTCATTTAACTACTAATAGTATATCATATTATGAAAAATGTTTGCAAATTTTAAGGAAAAAATTAAGGTCCTCCATAAATAACAAAGATGTCAAATTGAAAGAATATGACAATATATAAACAGATTGGTCTTCCAGCGTGAATTCTATAACATTGTCAAAAAAATAGCTATGAAAAATATTCATCTTTGATGATAGAAACATTTTATCCTAGCCAAAATATCATTTGAGATAATACATTTTAGTGCATACCCTGACACTATTTCAAAGGTTACGATTTACTATAAAACTTTATAGATCTGATAAATCTCTTGTAGGGTGATACTTCTCCCTAATATAGAACATATTTCTTGTTCTCTGGATAGAAAAAGTTTCGAAATCATTTGTTGTACAGCTTCTTTTTTCCCATAATGAATTTGATTATGGCAGTTACTGCATAAAGAAAAGATATTCTGTTCTCTATCAAGACTAACCCCAAAGTAATCTGTCATTGACATTGGTATTAAATGATGTGGCTCCATATAAAGGGAAGATCCATTTCTCCGAAGAAATGAGGCATGTGTTGGATCCATTTCACAACAGTTTCCAGCAAGTTTCAATGCACGTTTCGCCACTTTAAGATCACGCAAATATGTAGTTTCCCCCCCACCAATCGATTCAAAACTGGTCCTTTTGGAATTGGCTTATTTGACAGAATTGTCAAAGGAACTTCCTGAATATCTTCAGTTTGGGATAACTGTTCTAATAAGATTTGATCCGCTGTAAATTCTGGTTGCATTCGTTCATGAACAAGTTTTTGATAAAAATTTACAGTAAAACATGCTGTATCCTCCAATGATATGTTCCTTAACTTCTCAATTAAAAAATTAACATGTTCTTTCCCCTTCTGCGTAATTTTCCAAAATCCTTGTACGCCATGTTGCATATAACCTTTCTCAACTAGATGTTGGCGCTCATAAGAAAAATCATTTCGCCAAGCCATTTCTTTTCTTGTTGTACGAGAAACATCATTTTGATCATTTTTATACCAATATCCATTTTCTTGAATATGTTGTAATACATTCTTTCTTCGGCTTCCTCCATCTAATTCAATCAAAGAATATAGCAATACTAACTCTTTTTGTTCTTGTTGATTCATATGCACTGAAAATCACCTTCCTTATTTTGAATACATAGAATTGGATAAGTAATATATTGTTGAATCAAAAGTTGTTCAAATTCTTTGAATAATCGCTTCTGTAATTCATCGGAACATCGTTCTTGAAATTGAAAAATTTCAAATAGTGTATTACCAATTTTCTTTTGCATTTTTTCATCAGGAAAATAAAAAGCAATTTTTGAAAGTTTCTTATTATCAATACTCGAATATGTCGTATATACAGTAGAGACCTTTTCTACTTCCCAACGATAAATTTCACTACGAAAATAACAAGAAGCATAAAATGGATTTACAACATGTTCTGCCTTTGGACGCAACCGTTTTATAAAACCACTATAGACTGCAGCATAATCTTTTAACGCAATACAACAACAAGCCAACTCCTTTATCGTTTCACTTGTCCTATTTAAAAGTACATCACCAGATCTTATCCCATACTTTATTTTTTCCTCCTCCGTCACTTCTACAGAGGCTGAAAAATGATTGCTCATATAAGGAGAATGTATCACTGTTTTTACATCTAACAATGGAAAGCCTTTATTAAAAAAATCCTTACTCTTTGTTACTCCACCAAATACATCATATATTTCAAGCAAAAACATCTTATTCCAAGAATTTGCTACCTCCACATTTTTCCATGATGTTATAAGAGATAAGATATCTCCATTAATAGGTAACAAAGAAAGTTGGTTTATAATTTTTATCAGTTTTTCATACCCTTTTCGAATCTCAAATGGCTTAGGTCTTGAAACATTCAAATACAAATTAGGACTGAGTAAAAATTCATTTTGTTTTATGGTTTCTAACGAAGCAATTCCATACCACTCTTTATAGACATGTAAATTCCCCTTTCTGTGATCATTCACTAAATTCCTTAACTGGTCAATATGAATGGGCATAATCTCCTTTTTTATTGCTGGCACCATATGTGTAGCATCAATAAAGAGTATTTCGCCACTTTCCCTATCAGCATTTGTAAGTACCCAAATACAACACGGAACTGTTGTTGAATAAAACAATCCTGGTGGGAGAGTAATAATTGCTTCAATCAAATGATTTTGTATCATAGCGTGACGGATATCAGCCTCTCTACTTGTTTGTGCAGTCAACGTCCCGTTTGGCAAAAGTACAACGGCTCGCCCATTTAAACTCAGGTGACTAAGAATGTGTTGAATCCACGCAAAATTAGCATTTGAACGTGGCGGAATACCAAACATCCACCTATCATCAGAAAAAATACTATTATCTTCAAACCAATTTGCGCTATTAAATGGTGGATTTGCAATAATATAATCAAACATTTCATTTTTATGCTGATCATTTAACAAAGTATTTGCAAACGTTTTTCCTAAATTGATGTGTTTTTCATGAAATATAAAATTCATTTGACAGAGATGATAAAATTGTTCATCTAAAGCTTGACCATACAATTTTACGTTTTGATCACTATACATTTCAGTAGCGAGTAACAGTATTCCACTTCCACAACAAGGATCATACACTTTCCCATAATCTATGTTTAGGAGGGCCACCAAGCATTGAGCAATACCTTTTGGAGTATAAAAATCTCCCGATGACGACGAACATTTAGTCAGTTTTCCTTGTAGATAGTTTTCATAAATCAAAGCACATGACATATTCATATTAGATACATTTGACAATAAGTCAATCAACGGTTCTAAAAGCTTTTCTTCAACATTCTGCTTTTCTATTTTTTCTATCAAATCATGCACAAAAGGAAACGAAGCCTCAACCGACATTAAAGCTTTCACAATAGAAGCTACATAGTTTCCCTCCTGTTTGGTTAATACCATATCCCATAAAGATTGTCTTACCTGTGTGTCATCATTCGTAGTGAAAAAAGGCATCGAAAAATCATTATTCTGTGATAATTGACAAATCAGTAACAAGCTAACAAATAAATTGTTGTCCATATGTTTACAAAGTTGTTCCACTTTTCTTTGAATTGTAATATAATTCATTTCCATCATATAGCTCCTATCCCCACAGCTCTTAAAAGAAACACTTCTTTCATATTTGGATATAAAATAATATCATTCTAAATAAAGATTAATTTTAAAAATGCTTCTTCCTAAAAATTTTGTGTCATTTGTTATATATATTATACATAAAATATGGCATTTCCGCAATTCTCATAATCCAATATTGATCAGTCAACTCATCGTTTTTATTTATAGCTATCTATTAGAATTTTCTTGTATTTTTTGTTCTCTTTTAGATAAACCCATAATTCCAACCATTAAGTCAATATCGAATTCAAGGCCATAAATTTTTTTTCAATGAAATCCCTCCTACATGGGAAGAACTATATCTATATCATATTCGATATATCACATAAAAAAAAGTGTTCTTACCCCTCCCTATATCTCTCTACAAAAGTATTATAAATCCATACACAAAAAAACAGATGTAAAAATCTGTTCTTATCATCAATACTTTTCTTGGACCTTTTTAGGAAGTTCCTCATACTTTACTTCTCTCCAGGAATGAACGCCCAAAATTCGTACTTCCAATTCTAAAAAAGCAGTATCTCGAAGTTGCCTACTCGTTTTAAACTTTAGTTTCTTTTTCTTTCCTTTTTCATCATAAGAAACTAGTTCATATTCATGTTCTTTTGCTGATAACTTTTCAATCTTCGTATTATCAATTCTTGTATAGTAAAGCTTATCATAACTTTCCATATAGAAAAATACGCAACCACAAAGAACGATAAACAAAATAGTCCCCATCATAATTACAAATTTTTCTTTCATACTTCACTTCTTTCTAAACTCTGCAATTACTAAAAATAACAAAAATAGTAATATAAATGGACCTAAAACTGGTATCCAAAAATCTTCTATCACTTCTATTATTTCCTCAATTTGAAAATATCATATTTTTTCTCGAATCATATTCTTACTGCAAAAATAAGTTAATAAGAAATATCCTCCATAAATAGCAACTATAAATGTAGCTGTCATTATAATAGAAGGCAACAATTCATCACTTCCAAATACAGATAACAGACGGTTACAGAATAAGATACCAAAGATCGAATGTATCATGGCAAGCAATAATGGAAATAAGAAGAAAATCCCAATTTGTCTAAACAATGCTTGATGAAGCATTTTATCATCTACTCCAATTCTCTTTAAACATATAAAACGATCTTTATTATCTGTACTTTCTGATAATTCTTTTAAAGCAAGTATTGCTGCACTACTAATTAAAAAAATAATCCCTAAATATAGTCCAATAAAAGTTACCATAGCTCCTAATCCAACACTTGTCTCATATAACTTTATCTTGGTACTTCCTTTTAAAGTTGTCATAAGAGAATATGGATGATTTTCTAACTCTGTCGTGATATGTTCTTCAATCTGCTTTTTTTCTACTTCTCCATTCGCTTTATAATTTGCGCTCATCATACTAATTAATATTCTTTCTTCATTTAAAGCTTTATCTGGTAAAATAAAGAAACCTGAATTTGAATGGGTACTATTCATAAACAAAAATCCATCTTTACATTTTTCATATTTTGGATAGTATTTCTCATTTTTTATCACAATTGGAACATTTCTTTTTAGTGCTTCATTTCGTATCACTGCCAATTCTTTATAATCAGCCACGATAATGTACTCATCATCTTTTAATGTATATTCTTCTAGTCCAAAAAGACGCGCCATACGATTATAATCACTCAATTTGATAAAGTATTCTTCTGTATCATAAGTCATAAATGGAAATTTTTTATAAACTTCCTCATAATAACTTCCTAATGTATCTTGAAGCGTTAACCCAATATCATAAATATCTAGTTCCACAATATCTCTCAAATTTGTTTCAATATCAAAATCTAAAAATGTTAATGTTTCACGTAAAGAAATATTAGAGTCAGCAATCATATTTGGGTCATATCTTGTAGAACCCTCTACCTGTTCTTCCCTAAGATAACGAGTTTTCATAAATTGAACATCCATTGGTACCAAAGTTTTTAGATTTGCTGTCATAGAATTTTTAATGGATAAAGCAGAAGATAAAACGCAAATGGTAATAAATAGCATCAAGCAAATAATCGACATGGAAAATACAGTAGTATTAATTTTGCTACTAATTTGTCTTAATGTGAAACTATTCAAAGCTTTATAGTAGAATTTTTTCATGTGTGTAACAAGTATCAAAAGTAAACCAGATAAAGACCAAAATAACAAAAACGTAGAAAGTGTTCCTAAAATAATTGGCAAAAAGATATCTGATGCGTTGGATAGTTCTTCAAATCCTATCGTAACAAGGTAATAAGCATACCCTAACATACCAGCACCAACCATAAATAATAAGGTACAGAAAATTGGATTTTTGAGTTTCACTTGTTCACTTCTTTTACTTCCATGCAATAAATCAATTAATTTACACTTACTAACATTAATCGTATTGAATATCATCACAAGAAGATACATAATTCCAAAGTAAATTAAAGTTTTAATACAAGCACTATTAGAAAATGTAAAAGTAAACTCGGTTAAATCTGCTTCAAACATATTTGCTACTAACAAACTCATAAATTGAGAAATTAAAACACCTACAAGTAAACCCACTATCAAAGATAATAATCCAATGAAAAATGTTTCAAAAAATAAAATCATAGAAATTTTTCGCTTACTCATTCCGAGTGTCAAATAAATACCAAATTCTTTATTTCTTCGTTTCATTAAAAATCTAGAAGCATAAATAATTAGAAAACCTAGAATGAAAGAAACAAATACACTCACTCCAGATAACATATTAATCATTAATTTTATAAGTTCTCTTGTGTCTCTTGTTACATCTAGTAGTATTGTTTGACTATCAATCGCATTAAAAACATAAAAGATGGCAACTCCAAGAATGAGCGTAAAAAAATAAATCGTATAATCTTTAAAACTTTTTTTAATATTTTTAAGTGATAATTTAAAGAGCATCATTCAAATCCCCTCCAAGGAGAGTTACAACATCAATAATTTTATCAAAAAATTCTTTTCTAGTATTATCTCCTCTTTCAAATTCATTAAATACTTTTCCATCTTTTATAAAAATGACTCTTTTCGCATAACTTGCTGTAAAAGCATCATGAGTAACCATCAAAATGGTGGCATCTAAAGCTGCATTTAAGTGGTTAAATCTTTCCAATAACATTTTTGCTGACTTTGAATCAAGGGCTCCTGTTGGTTCATCTGCTAATACAAGTTTTGGATTCGTGATAATTGCTCTAGCAGATGCGACTCGTTGCTTTTGTCCTCCACTCATTTGATAGGGATATTTATTTAACACATTTTTGATATCTAATTCTTCTGCAGCTTTTTTAATGCGTGCATCAATTTCTTTTACTTTCACATTTTGAATAGAGAGCGCTAAAGCAATATTTTCATAGGCAGTCAAAGTATCTAGTAAATTAAAATCTTGAAAGATAAATCCTAGTTCTTCTCTTCTAAAACGATTTAAGGAAGAACCTTTTAATTTTGTAATATCTTCACCCCCTACATAAATATGACCACTTGTTACTCGGTCTATGGTAGAAATACAATTTAGAAGGGTCGTTTTCCCACTTCCACTTGCTCCCATAATCGCGACAAATTCCCCTTTCTCTACAGAAAATGATAGATTATCAATCGCTTTGGTAAGTGATGACCTACTACCATAATATTTTTCAATTTTATCAATTTTTAAAATTGGTTCCATAATATAACTCCTTTCACAATCATCATAAAATAAATAATTCTTTTTGTCGTTTGTTTTATCTTACAAAAACCTTACAAAACTGTAAGGTTACTTTAAAACATCATAATAATTGTTCTCATAAAAGAGAATAGAAACTTTGGTTGAGATATTTTGAGTAGACTCAATTTCTATTTTGTGTCCAAGCTTCTTACATAAATTTTCTACAATGAATAAACCCATTCCTGTAGAAGTTTTCCTAATTCTTCCATTGTATCCTGTAAAAGATTTTTCAAATACTCTTTTAATATCACTTGCAGGTATACCAATCCCATTATCTTCTATTTCTAATTTTATACTTTGTTTTTGTTTTATGACAGTCACCTTTATATAAGACTTTTTTTTATCATCTTTATATTTAATACTATTATTAATAATTTGATTGCATATAAATTCTAACCATTTAGAGTCTGTCATAACTTTCTCTTCATGACAAGATACAATGAAATCAATTTCATTTTCTAATAAATCATCTTTATTTTTTAAAGCTACTGCTTTAATGACTCTATCTAAGGATACCTCATTGATAAGATAATCTTTATGGGCATTTTCGCTTCGTACATAGTAAAGAATCTGTTCTACATAATCTTCTATTTTTTTCATTTGCTCCATTGCTTTAGAAGGAAATCTTGTTTTATAATTATGTGCCATTAAAATTAGACTAGAAATAGGAATCTTGACTTCATGAATCCACATTTCAATATATTCTTTAAAATCATTTGTTTGAAATTCATACTTCCTTACATTTTCTATCATAGATTTATTAATTTCATAAAGTGCCTGATAAAAAAGTGCTCCTTCATAAAAATTAGGCTCTTCTAAAAGCGCTGTAACAAAATAACTTTGGTCCAATTCTTTTATTTGAAACAAAAGTTTTTGATAAAATGATTTTTTTCTAAAAAAATCAATGAGTAATAATAGTAGAAAAAAAAGGAAATACAAAATGGTGTTAGTATAGATATATAGACACGAAAATTTGAAAGGAATGGTATAATAT
>CANPBV010000012.1 GCA_947572405.1 uncultured Mycoplasmatota bacterium
ATGTTTATAAGAATAACTATCTACTCCCTTAATAAGGCCAATTGTTCCAATGCTGATTAGATCATCCATATCTTCATTTCTATGATCATATTTTTTTACAATGTGTGCAACCAATCTTAGATTGTGCTCAATTAATTTATTCCTAGCTTCTACATCTCCTAGTCGAGCCTTTTCTACATAGATATCTTCTTCTTCTTTTGATAGAGGATCAGGAAAAACGTTATTAGAATAAGAGGCTGTAAAAAAGTGTAGATCCCTTAGCAATTTTTTTAAAAACTCAAACATCAAATCACTCCTAAATAAAGTATATACGATCCGAAAAAATATATGATTGGCTATTTTTATTTTTTTAGTACTTGACAATACAAAGTAGCTAGTATACAATGATGGTGAGGTGAGATATGAATACACAATTTAAAAAGGGAGTATTAGAACTCATTGTATTATTATCTGTCGCTAAAAAAGATATTTATGGTTATGAATTAGTTGCCCAAGTTTGTAAAATAATTGATGTGAATGAGGGAACGATTTATCCATTGCTAAAACGTCTCACAAATGAAGGATATTTTGAAACATATTTAGTAGAATCAACCGAAGGACCGCCCAGAAAATATTATCATATAACAGTACTAGGAAAAGAAAGAACCGAAGAATTAAAGATGAGTTGGATCGTTTTTGCTACATCAGTGAATAAATTTATAGAGGAGGAAAAATCATGAACAAAAAGAAATTTTTGAAAATATTAGAAGAAAAATTACAAATTTTGAGTGAAGAAGAAAGAAATGACATTTTAAATGAATATAAGGATACCATTGAAGAAAAAGTAAGACATGGCAGTAGTGAAGAAGAAGCTGTTGCAGATTTTGGAAGTATAGAAGAACTTTCTAGAGAAATCTTAAAGGCCTATAAAATTAACCCAGACTATTCAAAAAATAAAGATAAAGTAAAAGAATTAGTAGAAGATGGAGAAACTTTGATAAAAAAAGGGGCAGAAAAATTATCAGAATGGACACAGGATGCCATTGAAGATTTTAAGAATAACGATCAAAATTGGACTTTAGAAATGGTATTTGAGGTTGTTATAAAAGCAATTATATTATTAATTGGTTTATCATTACTCCGAATTCCATTTTATCTAATAGAAAGTTTGGGATTAAATATTTTTGAAATGGCCTTTCCACCTTTTGATTCTGTCTTTAAAGTGATTTTGAGATGTTTTACTAGTTTGGTTTATTTAGTTATTTGTATTATTATTGCTATCATAGTCTTTAAACCTTATTTTGTAACTACTAAAAGTGGTTCAAAAAAAAAAGAAGGGAAAGTCCAAGAAACCATAAATAAAAAAGAAATTGAACAATCAGTAACAAGAAAAAAAACAGGAGCTTCTAATGTTATTGTAGAGATTTTAAAAGCCTTTTTATTTCTATGCACCGTATTTCCACTATATTTCGCTGATTTCGGTTGCTACATTGCCCTAGTAGTATTGTTCTTTTTCCTCATAAAGGGAGTACCTATCTTAGGAATATTTTTGATGTTACTCGGAATTACTATCTTTTTAACGTTTCTTACCAAATTATTTTATAATCTCTTATATGGAAACAAAAGAATTTATTGTTATTCTTTAATTATAAGTGCAGTTGTTTTTGTATCGGGTTGTTTCTTTAGTGTTGGAACACTGGCTGATTTTGAGGTTTATCAGGGTTTACCAGATCATTCATTCGCCCAAAAAGAAATAATTTATGAAGAGACGATTACCAATGATACCTTTCACATTTCTTCCCATGATTATGAAGTAAAGGAAGATGATATGTTAGAAGATAATCAGATTCAAATTATCGTTTCTTATTATTCTGATTTTGTAAGAAATGTTGATGTGGAAGAAAAAAACATAGATGATACCACTTTTTATAAGTTAAAAGTAACTCATAAAAATGTAACGAAAGCAGGCCGAAAAAAGGTGTATCACATGGTAATAAAGGAATTAAAAAATTTGCGATGGTACCATTATAGTGAATTAGGAAAAGTAAAAATTGTGATAAAAGCGAATGCGAGTACAGTTGATAAAATGAAGTGAAAGTACATTTTTTTCACTTTTTTTTTTGAAAATGTAGTACTTTTGAACTTTCATGTAGAATAATACATTTGAGGTGAAAGAAATGAAAAAATTAATGGTGTTAATGTTACTGCTAATGCCTATTTATACTGCAAACGCGGAAGAATGGAAAGAAGTAGAAGTAGTTCCAACAGTAAATGGAAGCACATTAGAAATCAAAGAGGAAAAAGAGTACCA
This sequence comes from uncultured Mycoplasmatota bacterium, assembly GCA_947572405.1. Lineage (GTDB taxonomy): Bacteria > Bacillota_I > Bacilli_A > RF39 > UBA660 > MGBC102946. The sequence continues at coordinate 2,291 of CANPBV010000012.1, forward strand.
ATGGTACAAAATAAAAAAAGAAGGTGGATATTTTAAAGAAGCCCCATCAGAAGAATTTACAAAAACTGATTTTTGGACACTTACGCCATGGTCAGAATGGGGAAGCGAATATCCAAGTGGAAAAGATATCGTTGAGACCAAAACAATCTATCATTATAGACGGATGAAAAAAATAAAATACATTCGGTTATCTGAAAAAAACAATTCCAATTTTATATTTGCGTCTATTCGAATTTATAGTGGCAAAAATGAGATGCCATATAAATTGGAGGAAAGTGGTGATGAAATTATATTAGAATTAAAGGAACCTTGTTATTTTGATGAATTGGAAGTAGAAATGACACTTACCAATAGGAATAAAGAAGAGAATGGTTTTTTAATAGAGTGGTTATACGAATTGGATTTGCCTAGTTGCATGCAAACTTATACAAGACAGTGGTTTACCATGTCTACACAAATTAATTTTATAGAACGCAAAATGATGCCTAATGAATTTTTGTATGAAGCGGAAAAAATATCATTCGACAAGGTAGAAGAAAATGCACATACAACAGTTTATGAAAGTGAGCAATATCGGTATCAAGAACGACTTGACTATTATGAGAAAGAGATAAAAGAATATAGCAAAGGATTTAGCGCTGTTATGATAGAAGGTTATCCTTATCCAGACTTAAAAACGGAAAGGAAACGATTCTTTTGTAGATTTCATAAAAAAGAGCCTGAAATGAAGGAAATTCTTATCATAAAAGAAGTACCTGTAGAAAAAAATATACTAAAAGAGATTCCAGTTGAAAAAATAATTTTAAAGGAACATCCAATGAATCATTTATTAGAACAAGATAATACTCTGTTAAAAAAAGATGTGGAGAATTTAAAATATAGAGTGGCATCATGTCAAAATGAAAAAAGTGCAGATGTAGAAAAAAATAAAAATTCTAAAAAATTAGAAATCAAAAAGCAATCTTTAACATTGCCATTTTATATTGGTATATTTGTTTTAGGCTATCTATCAGGTCGAATTGTGGCGATGAAAAAAAAGTTCTAATTTTGTCGAATGAATAGAAATAGATTATGACCCATGATAAAGTAAATGAGCGAGGTGATAATGTGATATGCTAGAAATCAACATGGAATGTAGAAAAGGAATTTTATTTGTACGACTTGAGGGAGAACTTATCAAAGATACTGTGAATAAATTGAATAAAGAGGTTACAGAACTGGTAAAAGAAGCTGGAATTAGGAATATTGTATTTAATGTAGAACATCTAATTTCTATTGATATGAAAGGAATTAGTACTTTATTTTATAACTATGAACTTTGTAGGAACAACAAGGGAAAAAGTATGTTATGCGGGGTTGAGAAAACAGTTGTAAAACAAAAAATAATTAATAGTAGGCTATTAAAATACATGAATGAAACAAATGATGAATTAAGCGCTTTTCATATTTTTGAAGCATAACAAAGGAGTGTTTATGGAAACTGAAAAAAATGCAGTTTTAAGTGAACATCAAAATTTAATTTATTCTATTGCACATCAGTTTGGCTCCCCTTTTTTGCTTGAAGATTTATTTCAAGTTGGCTGGATTGGTTTAAATAATGCATATAATAATTATGATGCCTCTTATGGTACAAAATTTTCTACTTATGCATATCCTTATATTGTTGGTGAAATGAAAAAATTTATGAGAGAAAATCAGGGAATGAAAATTAGTAGGGAGATTACCAAATTAACTCTCAAAATCGAAAAAGCAAGCATATTATTGTCTCAACGCTTGATGCGTGAACCAACGTTTCAAGAATTAGCTGATTTTTTAGAAGTTCCAGAATTCGTAATTAGTGAAGCAATTCATTCAAAAGAAGCAATTAGAAGTATTGATGAACCAATTAAGAAAGATGGAAAAGTGATTACACTCCACGATACAATTGGTGCGAAAGAACAAGTTGATTTAAATACTTTAATTGCACTCAGGGAAGAGGTTTCTAAATTAGACCCACTAGAGAGATCACTCATTTGTGAACGTTATATGAAAGATCAAACACAAAGTGAAACTGCAAGTACCCTTGGAATGAGTCAAGTTCAGGTATCAAGAAAAGAACAGAAAGTATTGGTGAAGTTAAAAGACAAACTAGCAGCATAGTTTGTTTTTCCTGCTTTTAGGGAAACTTGATTTTTAGAAATGTTTTAGGTATAATAAAGTAACAAATGGAGGAATGGAAATGGATTTTGATTTAACGCGTTTGAAGAATAAAATTGAAAGTGAAATAAAAATTGAGTGTGTACATCAAATAAAAAATGAGTTACTTTCTACTACAGAATTGATGGAACCATTGAAAGTCTCTTTAAAAGGAAAAATTACCAGAGATGTATTAGAAGGATATTTATTAGATGTAGAAGTATCTGGGACAATGGTATTGCCATGCTCTATTACATTAAAGCCCGTTTCCATACCTCTTAATATCCATATTGTTGGGAATTTAGACGAATTAATGGAAGAAATCGATGAAAATCACAAAAAGATAGAAAATTCTATTGATATTTTACCAATTATATGGGAAAATATACTAATGGAAATTCCCATGAAAGTTACAAGTCCAGGTGCTCATTCCGCAGTAACAGAAGGAGATGGCTGGAAATTTGTAACTGAACCTAAGGATACAACAAATCCTGCATTAGAGAAATTGAAAGATTTATTATAAGAAAGAGGTGTAAACTATGGCTGTACCATTTAGAAAAGTAAGCAAGACGAGAGGGAGAAAACGTCGCACTCACTATTGTATAAGCGCAAATGGAACTACAAAATGTACAAAATGTGGAGCTGATATTAGACCACATAGAGTATGTCCAGACTGTGGAAATTACAAAGGTAGAGAGGTAGTAAAAACAGAAGAAACAGCAAATTAATGTTGTTTTTTTTTTCATCTATTGTTATAATAAAAGTAATAATAAAAAGAATAAGAGGTACTAGATATGAAATTAAATAATAAAGGGTTTGCAATTTCCAGTATGTTATATTCTATTTTGCTACTTTTTTTAATGCTTATTGTTGGAGTTTTAGCAATACTTGGAAATAGAAAAGTGGTATTAGATAAAGTAAAAAATGAAATTATAACATCCTTAACGCAAAATAGGGCGTATCGTTTTTCGTTTGTGCATAAAGACATCTTATTAGCTAACACATCAAAAGTAAGTGATTTTACCTTTGATTTATTAGATGGTGTAATGGTGATCGATCAAAATGGAAACGTGATAGAAACAGAAATTAAAACAACATCAGCCCCTTCTTTTGATTCCACCGTAAATGGACTTTACACGATTACATATAGCGCAGATTATGAAGGAAATATCATAGAAGAACAAAGAGTTATTGAAGTAATTGATCCTGTAGTTTATGAATACGCTTATACTGGGAAAGAGCAGAAATTTGTTACTCCTACCAGTGGATTATACCGAACTGAATTGTGGGGAGCGCAAGGCGGAAATATATCTGGAAAAGCTTATAATCAGGATGGAACTGTACGAGCAAACAAATTAACATATACAGGCGGAAAAGGTGCGTATACAAAAGGGGATATTTCCTTAGGAATAGGAGTTAATTTGTATATTTATGTTGGAGGAAGTCCAGAAGAAAACACCTCTTCTGAGGATTCAGGAACAAGTGTAGGTGGATATAATGGCGGAGCTTCTATTCAAACAACCTCAGAATTTTTTGGGGTAGGCGGAGGAGGAGCCACGGATATTCGTCTTATCGGCGGAAACTGGGATAGCTTTGATGGTTTGAAATCCAGAATTATGGTAGCCTCAGGCGGAGGAGGAGCTAACTTTAGAAATGCCGGTTATGGAGAAGGAAACGGCGGAGAAGGTGGGACTTTAAATGGTATTAATGGATATGAGGCTTTAACTGAGGGAAGTTATCATCGTCCTGACTTTGCGAATGGATATGTCATAGGATTAGGTGCGACGCAAACAAGTGGGGGAAAAATGGAATATCATTATTTAAATGGAACAACATCAATAGATACCAGTCCAAATGGAACGTTTGGAGGAAAGAATGCCAATCCTAATCAAAGTGGAGGTGGCGGAGGCTATTATAGCGGAGGCTCCAGTGGACATGGTGGTGCTGGGGGAGGTTCCTCTTATATTTCTGGAATGGTAGGCTGTGATTCTATAACAGAAAATTCTACAGAAGGGACAATCACGCATACTGGAAGTTCAGACCACTATTCTGGAAGAGTATTTACAAATGTTGCTATGAAAGCCGGAAATCAAGAAATGCCAACTTATGATGATACATCCACTATGACAGGAAATGAGGGAAATGGATATGCTAAGATAACAGCGCTCATCATTGACAATGGAAAAGTGGCGACCAATTTAGTTAAAAACAGTGGATTTGAAAATGGTACTAAAAATTGGACATTATCAGGAACGGAATTAACAACTAAAGTATCAAGTACTGGAAAAACATCCCTTCAATTTAATCCAAATGTAACAGCTATGAGTACACAGACAATGGATATTCCTATTGCAAATCATATATACTATGGAGGGCTACAATTTTTATCATCAAATACATTTACAACCGTTGATCCGCGTTATGAATGGTTTATTGGAGATGCAGAAAATAGTCATATGGTATTTTCGTACAAAAATATAAAAACCGTTGTTTGGGAAAAGTTAACAACTAGAACTAGTTTAAGTGCACCCAATAGTGGTAACTGGGTTATTAGAAATTTTATGCTAAATTCAAATGAAGAGGCATATGCAGACGATTTATTTATTATTGATTTAACAGAAATTTATGGAGAGGGAAACGAGCCTACAAAAGAATGGTGTGATGCCAATATTCATTATTTTGATGGGGTAGGAATTGTTCCAAAATATTAAAAAAGGTATTGGCAATTTAATATAAATCCGTTATAATATTAAAAACGTTGAAAAAGAGGAGTATATTATATTCTTTTGAAAGAGAGTCTATGGTTGGTGGAAATAGATAAAAGGAATAGTAGAAGGTAGCTTTGGAGTTAATAGCAATATTCGTACATCTGCGTTAAAGAAAAAAGGTATAGAGTTTTCTATATGAATTAAGGTGGTACCACGCGTAAATCACGTCCTTATAGGATCTGTGATTTTTTTTTGAAAGGAAGAACAAGATGAAAGAAATATTTGATCGTTATGTAAAAAAATATGATATTGCTGACCAAAAAATCAAAGGAAAATGGGAGCATTCTTACCGAGTCATGGAAAAAGCAATTATGTTAGCTAAAAAGTTACAATTATCTGAAGAAGATATTTATTTAGCAGAAGTAATTGGACTATTACATGATATTGGAAGGTTTGAACAATGGACTAGATATCAAACTTTTAATGATTTAAAATCAATTGACCATGGAGATTATGGGAGCAAACTTTTATTTGAAGATGGTTTCATAGAGAATTTTAAAATCGATTCAAAATATTATAGAATCATTGAAAAAGCAATCCGTAATCACAATAAACCAAAAATAGAAGAGGGATTAACAGAACAAGAATTATTACAAGCAAAAATTATAAGAGATGCGGATAAATTAGATATTCTTTATATCAGTGCCTTCCTAAATATGATTTCACACCCTTTTTCAGAAGAACCTGTTTCCAAAGAAATAGAAAATGCTTTTTGGAATCATGGAATTGTATATGGAAAAGACATTAAAAATTCAAATGATTTTGTTATGCGTACTTTATGCTTTCATTTTGACTTTAACTATGATGAAAGTTTAAGATTTCTTGTAGAGCATCATTATTTAGAAACATTTGAAAGGAAACTTAATAATCCACTATTCCGACCTTATTTTGAGGAACTAAAACAATATATAGAAAAGAGGACAATATGTTAGAAAAAAAATATGACCACAAGAAAGTGGAAGAAAATAAATATGAAATGTGGAAAAAAAGAGGATATTTTACGAGTGGTGATTTAGAAAAAAAACCATTTTGTATTGTAATACCTCCACCAAATGTAACAGGCATTTTACACTTAGGCCATGCTTGGGATACCACTTTACAAGATATTATGATCCGTTATAAAAGAATGGATGGGTATGATGCTTTATGGCTTCCTGGAATGGATCACGCAGGAATCGCAACGCAAGCCAAAGTAGATAAAAAATTAAAAGAAATGGGCATGAAACCTAGAGAAATGGATAGAGAAGAATGGTTAAAACATGCTTGGGCATGGAAAGAAGAATACGCTGAGAATATCCGTAGGCAGTGGGCAAAATTAGGACTTAGCTTGGATTATACAAAAGAACGTTTTACTTTAGATGAAGGATTATCAGAAGCAGTAAAGCATGTTTTTGTGACTTTATATCAAAAGGGATATATCTATAGAGGAGAACGAATTATTAACTGGGATCCAGAAGCAATGACAGCACTTTCGAATGAAGAAGTCATTTATAAAGATGACCCAGGAGCTTTTTATCATTTAAAATATTATTTAGAAGATAAAAGTCGCTATTTAGAAGTTGCTACAACAAGACCTGAAACATTGTTTGGAGATACAGCAGTGGCTGTAAATCCCAAAGATGAACGATATAAAGATTTAATAGGGAAAAAAGTTATTTTGCCAATTGTGAATAAACTGATTCCAATTATTGGAGACATTCATGCGGATCCAGAATTTGGAACCGGTGTTGTAAAAATAACTCCAGCTCATGACCCAAATGATTTTGAGGTGGGAAATAGACATAATTTAGAACGAGTAGTTGTTATGAATTCTGATGCAACGATGAATGAAAATGCTGGAAAGTATGCTGGTATGGATAGATTTCTTTGTAGAAAAGCGTTACTAGAAGATTTAGAAAAGGAAGATTTACTAATTAAAATAGAAGAAATGACACATAGTACTCCTCATAGTGAAAGAACGGATGCCATTGTAGAACCTTATTTGTCAAAACAATGGTTTGTAAAAATGGACGTTTTAGCCAAGCAAGTGTTAGAAAATCAAAATATGGAAGGAAAAGTAAACTTTGTTCCAGAACGTTTTGAAAAGATATTAATGCATTGGATGGAAGACTGCCATGATTGGTGTATTTCTAGACAACTTTGGTGGGGACATAGAATTCCAGCTTGGTACAAAGGGGAAGAAGTTTATGTAGGAATGGAAGCCCCAAAAGAAGATGGATGGATACAGGACCCTGATGTCTTGGATACCTGGTTTTCAAGTGCGCTATGGCCATTTAGTACATTAGGATGGCCAAAAAGTACAGATATGATGGAACGTTATTATCCAAACAATGTACTTGTAACTGGTTATGATATTATCTTTTTCTGGGTATGTCGTATGGTATTTCAAGGACTAGAATTTACTGGGAAAAGACCATTTAAGGATGTTTTAATTCATGGTTTGGTTCGTGATAAAGAAGGACGCAAAATGAGTAAATCATTAGGAAATGGTGTAGATCCTATGGATGTTATAGAAAAATATGGCGCAGATTCTTTAAGATTTTTTATAACGACTTCATCAGCCCCTGGAATGGACTTAAGATATGATGAAGAAAAAGTAGCATCTACTTGGAATTTTATTAATAAACTTTGGAATGCCTCTAGATTTGTGCTTATGAATATAGAGGAAATAAGGGATACAAATTTTGAAATTTCTTCTTTGTCAATTTCAGATAAATGGATTTTAAACAAATATGAACATTTGATAGAAAAAGTAAGACATCATATGGAAATATACGAATTCCATGTAGTGGGAACAGAAATCTATAATTTTGTATGGAATGATTTCTGTGATTGGTATATTGAATTATCCAAAATTGATATGAATGGGAAAGTATTATTAAAAATTCTAACAGGAATTTTAAAGATGTTACATCCATTTATGCCATATGTAACAGAAGAAATTTATAACATGTTACCTGTACATGAAGATACCATTATGCTTGATTCTTATCCTACTATAGAAAAAGAATATTCTTTTAAAGAAACTGAAATTATAGAAGAATTAATTGAGTTAATTACAAAAATTAGAAGAATCAAATTAGAAAATAAAATACCAAATGATTTCTATTTTGTATATCAAGAAGATAATTTACTCATTGTAGAAAATATTTTAAAACGATTATTAAAAATAGAAGAAGATCATTTTATAAAAAAGGAAACACAAGATTTTTCTAATTTAAAAGAAATTGCAGTTGCTTATATGGGACATACAGCATATCTATATTACGATGGAAGTGAGAATGAAGCAGAAGAAAAAGAAAAAGCATTAAAAGAAATCGAACGCTTAGAAGCTTCTACCGAAAGAAGAAAAAAATTGTTGTCAAATCCGGGATATGTTTCTAAAGCACCAGCTAATATTGTGGAAAAAGAAAGACAGGATTTAGAAAAAGAAGAGCATGAATTAGAATTATTAAAAAAAGTTCATAACATATCGTTGTGAGCTTTTTTTTTTAATTTAAACAATTACATTATCTTTTCTAAAACTTTCTTGCATATAATAAATTGTATTTTTGATAATTTGTCAAATTTCGACATTCTAACGTTGAACTTTAAATATGAGTTATGGTACAATATCTTAAGGATAGTAAAGGAGTAGATAAAATGAAAAAAAGATTAATAAGTTATATTTTATGTTTTTGTATGGCTTTAGAGTCTTTAGCGCCTTCTTGTTTTGCGTTTTCAGAAACTTTAAAAAATGATAATGTAATGAAAACAATAGACAATGAGATGGTTATTCATAATGAAAAGGTTGATGCAAAGGGGAATTTAGAAATTGATTTAAAATTTTCTCTACCCATAGAAAACGTAGAAAATGCAAATATCGGATTCTATTTAAAAGATGAAACTGGCGCAAATATGCAAGTTGATTTAAATGGAATTACTGATATAGTAAATAAACAATACAATTTAGGAAATGAATCAGTAACTGTTTCTATTCGAAAACTAGATAGAGAAGGAAATCTCTTAACTGGTACTAATTATGAAAATTTAGTGGTATATTATGGAATTACTGTTTATGGACTAAATAGAGGAACATATGCCCTAGAATTATTTGGAAATGGGTATAAGTCTTATCATACTAACATTACTTTAGATGACTATTCCAAAAGAATCAGTTTATCCAATGAAAAAGGAATGTTTGAAGTAGGAGATGTCAATGGGGATGGCAGCATTAATGATGCTGATATCGATCATTTAATTGCCCATTTTGGAGAGTCTTCTTTCATTTATGATTTAAATCGTGATGGCAATGTTGATATTGCAGATTTAAATTATATTACTGCTATTATTAGTGGTACAAAAAAGAATGCAACAATAGTAGATACAACCGCTATTTTAGATGAGACTAAAATAGAAATGGTAGGAGGAACTGGTACTTTATCCGATCTATTAACAGATGATGGGAGGGTAACCGTAACAGCTAGTGATAGTGGCAAAATTACAGAATCCAATCCAGCCGTTTTAACACTCAATTTAAAGGACAAAGTGGATACAAGCGAGCTTCGTTTGGAAGTAGGAGAAACAAATGTTCCAGAAAAATTAGAAATTGTTGTAACTGACGAGAATGGGAAAGACCATATCTTTGAAAAGAACTTTGAAGTTTTAAATGATATTCATACATTTACAGATAAGGCAAATCCAAATACAATTGTGATTGATTTAAAAGGCCAAATTGCGATTAAAAAAGTAACCATTAAAATTAAAGAATCTTCTACAGATAATTTAGCTGAAATAGGAAAAGTGGAATTCTTAAACAATGTTTATACAGAAGTTCCAGTTCCAAGTGTAGATAGACCTACAAATGTACAAGTAGAAGAGTTAAGTGAATCCTTTAAGATTACTTATAATCATGCTCCAAATGTAACTGGATATGAAATTATCGTAAAAGAAATGAATGGAGATCAAATTGTCAAAAATAACATTTATCAAACCACGTATGATGAATTTACAGTAGGTGGACTTAAAAATTACACAAACTATCTTGTATGTGTACAATCTGTAAATGAAGAGTGGAAAAGTGGGTGTACAGATTCGATTAAAGTCACACCAAAACCAACTAGAAAGCCTCCAATGGTAGATATGGTAACTTTAAATCCTGTTTATGCTGGTTTCAATATCGGTTATAAGAAGATGGATGACACTTTAACTTATAATATTTATTATCGAATCAAAGGGGAAACAGAATTTACAAAAATTACAGGAATTACAACAACTGGTTATCAACTTAGAAACTTAAAACCAAGTACAGAATATGAAATTGCTGTAAGTGGAACAAATGAATTAGGAGAAGGTCCTAAATCAAATATTGCAGTTGGCACGACAAAAGATTATATAATGCCAGATACTTATAACTATGGATTAATTAATAGACCAAATGGGACCGAAAAAACAGATTATATTAAATCTGTAACATTGAAAACTGGAAAAAATTATCCAGCTGAAAACATTTATTCATTAGTAGACAATGACTATGAGAGTTATTGGCAAGCAGATACTTGGGATACTGGGGGATATAATGTAAATGCAAATGCGGGAATTGTTGTAGAATTTGAACAAAATTTTCAAATTGCACAAATGTTTTTAGTACCAAAAGATGATAGTGCTTCATTCTTCTACGTAAGAGTATATTATGATGAAAATGGAAAAGAAAAAAGTGTGAATGCTAGTATTGCAAGTGCAACAAGTCCAAATGGACAAAAATATTATAAAGTATTATTACAAAATAAAGTAAATACTAGTAAAATTAGACTTTGTTTGGCAAACTATACAGCAAATGGAAATAACGCTTTAAGAGAAATTAAATTTTATGAGTATAATCCTTTAGAAGATGATATTGAAGTAATTTATAAAGACGATTTACACTTAGAATTACAAGATAGAGTAACAGAAGAAACCATAAAAGCTTTAGAGACACGAGTTAACACAAAAGAAGAAGCAAGTGGAGAATATCATCCAAATCGTGAAGCTCTTTTAAAAGAGTTAGATTATGCAAGAAAAATATTGAATGATACAGCGATTAGAGAAGTTATGACAGTAGACCAAACAATCAGTAACAATCGAAATGGTCATTTAGGATTTGCAATGAGTATTAGTGACTATCAGCCTCTTGGTATTGCTGCCCGTGCTGGTGAAACAATTACAGTTTATGTAGGTACAAAAAATAAAGTTATGCCACAAATCGTATTTACACAATATTACGCAGAAGCCAATGTATGGACACAAACAGTAGCCAATTTAAAAGTAGGGCAAAATATGATTGAAGTTCCAAAGATTGGAAGTATGAATGAAGAACGTGGTGGTTCTGTTTATGTAAGATATCCTAGCAGTACAGTAGGTTCAGAGATTAAAATTCGTGTGAGTGGTGGAACTAAAATCCCAGTTTTAGATGTAAATGGATTATCTGGTAATGATAAGATAAATGCAATTAGAACTTATATCGAAGAACTAGAAACATATACATCAAAATTGCCACAACTTTATAGTGAACAAGATCTTACATTTAATGAAAGAACAAGCGTATTAAATTCCACAGAAATTGTAACAGAGAAAGGATTGCTTTCATTCCCAGCTACTGCGGTTAAAAATGCGATTGCCTCTGGATTAAACTCAATGGATGAGAAAGTAAATCGTGTGAACGAAACAACAAGTGCATTTGATGAAATGGTATCTATGTTCTATCGTCACAAAGGCTTATCAGAAAATCCAAGTAATGAAGAAATTTATAATAATGTAAAAGACCAGGCCCCAACATCTAGAATTAATATTCGTTACATGAGAATGTTCGATGGAGCATTCATGTATGCAGGAGGTCTTCATGTTGGAATTGGATATGGTTCTATCAGTGGATTATTACACGGAACAACTTATCAAGATTCTTTTAATGGATATTTTGGATGGGGTATTAGTCATGAAATCGGACATCAAATTAATCAAGGTAAATTAGCTCACGCCGAAGTAACCAACAATATTTATGCATTACTTGCACAAACTGCAAATGATAAAAATAAATCAAGATTAGAAACAAGTAATATTTATCCAAAAATTTATGAAAAGGTAACTTCTAATACACTAGGAAAACCAAGCAATGTATTTGTAACTTTGGGAATGTACTGGCAATTACATCTAGCATATGATGATACAAAAACGTATGAAGATAAAAATTCTATCTATGCTAAGATAAATCATTTGACAAGAACCAAAGCGTTGTCTGGAAACTCTGATGATTTATTAGTCATGTATGCAAGTGAAGCAGCAGGGAAAAACTTAGTTCCATTCTTTAAAAAATGGGGATTAACACCAAGCGAAGCAGCAATAGAATACGCTTCAGAGTTCCCAGAAGAAACAAGAGATATTTGGTATTTGAATGATGAAGCCAGAAGATACCGTTTAGAGGGTGGAAGCCCTATGTCAAGTGATACAAAAGTAGAAGCAACTATGACAGAAGCCGATAATAAAAATAAACGTTTTACATTATCATTTAATGTCAATAAAGATGATAGAAACATCTTAGGTTATGAAATTATTCGTAATGGAGAACCAATCGCTTTTGTAACAGAAAATACCTTTACAGACCAGATTGGAGCTATGAATAATAGAGCCATTACTTATAAGATAGTTGCTTATGATTATTTATTAAACAAAACAGAAGCTTATGTTTTAGACGAAGTAAAAGTAGCGCATGATGGAAGTGTGAAAAAAGATAATTTTACAATTAGTTCAAATACCAAAGCCGCAGGTGAAATTGTTGACAATGAAGATGAAACAATTGATATGAGTAAACTTACTATCAATCATTTGATTGATGATGATACAAGTACTTACTTTAAAGGTACTGAAAAAGTTTCAAAATTAGTTTATACAAACAATAAAGTAGAATTAAAACCAGATACAGATAATGCTTATATTTTAATTCATTTAAATACAAAAATGCCTTTATCTGGTATCAAATATCAGGCTGCATTAGAAAATGGACTATTAATGGAACATACGATTTCAAAATATAATGTGTATGTGAGTAAAGATGGTTCTTCATGGGCATTAGCAAAAACTGGAACATTTCATTTAACAGAAGAGAACAATTATACCGAGATTGTTTACTTTGATAAAGAAGGAACAACAGGTGGAAATCAGTTATGGACTTATAATGATATTTCTTATGTTAAAATAGAGTCAGTTGGAAATAAGAATGGAATTAGTGGAGCGGAAATCGATGTTATTGCTCCTCCAGGAGATAATGTTGATTTATCAAATGAAACGATTGGAAAATTAAAAGAACCATTCGTTTATGAAGAAGGAAAAGACCCAATCCCAGCAGGATCTGTTGTATTTAAAGGAAATTATAGAGGAAATCCAGCCTTTAATGCGATGTTACTTGTAGATGCAGATGATGAAAATAAAATCTATGATGGAGAAAACTTCTTATTTGCTAACTTAACAGATCAAAATGATGTCACTGAAATAGCGGATGGAATTTGGTTCTATGTTGTAGATGAGGAAACTTATAAGACAATGGTAGGAACAAATATCAGAGCCAGATTATATCGTGTGAATGATGCTGTTACTTTAGAAGGTCAAAGGTTAACTAGTACCTCTTTAACAGTAACGGATTTACCAAGTTATGATAACTTACCTGATATGGAAATTGTAGATACGACGAAAGGAACAAATTAATATGAAAAGACTATTATGGATTGGTTTCAGTATTGTTTTATTCCTTTCTGGAATATCTGGGATTAAGGCAGAAACAGTATTAGAGCCTGTTTCTAATAAAAATGGAAATGTAGAAATTAATTTAAATTTTGAAGAAGGATATGTAGGGGCAATTGATTTGACTTTAAAAGTTTCTTCAAATGTAAAAGTGACAGGAGTTAACTGGAATACATCTTTTGCAACAACAGTTACCAAACGTTACACTTATGATGAAACAAATCATATTGTAAAAATTTATTTGGCAACAGGAAATAATACAAGAAATCTAGTAGATAAAAATGGGAATTTGAAAGTAGGAAATTTGACAGTAAAAAGTGTAAGTGGAGATAGTGCAAATTATACAGTTGACATAACATCACTTTCTATTGTAGATGCTAATTATATTTCAATTGCAAAAAATGATTTAAAAATCGGTGGAAATAATCAATTTACTTATCAAGTAAATAATGAAATTCCAGAAGAAGAAAAACCATCTACAGATAAACCAAATCAATCAAAACCAAATCAAAAGCCTTCCAAAGAGGAATTTGAAAAAGAACCAACAGAAGAAAAAAATCCAGAAGAAGAATCAGAAGAAAAAACAGATGAGGAAGAAAAAAAAGAGGATGACAACAAAGTTGATACAGATAAAAAGCCAAATGATAATAAACAGCCAGAAAAGGTAGAAGAAGAAAAAGTCAAAAAAAGTTTTGATTGGAAAATGATGTTTGGTATTGTTGTAATAGCAATGTTATTAATAACATTAATATCTATGATTACAAAAAAATTTAAAGATTAAAAGATACAAGAAAGAACCTTGTATCTTTTTTAGAGAGCGAATAAAGGGTATAAGGAAAATTGAATTGAATCAGAATTTTTTAGAAAAGAGTTATGAATAAAAAGAAAATATATAAATTTGACAAATAAAAGGTATTTCTTCGCCCTCTAAACATATAATACTGTGCTAAATATAAAAAATCCTAGATATTTACGAAAAAAGTTGAATGAGAAAAAAGAAGATTAAGCAATTGCCTTTTCTTCTTTTTTAATATCCATTATTACGGGTAAAATAATTGGTTTTCTACCAGTTGCATCAAAAATGTAATTGGTAAGAGCTGTCATAATTTCAGTTTTAATTTCAGAATAATTAATTTGTTTTTTTAGCTTTGATACAATTGCATCTCTACTAATTTCTTCTAATCGTTTCATAAGCTCTAAATTATCATTAACCAAAACAAAACCTCTTGTTGTAATATTGGGTCTTCCTAAAAGACGACGATGATTGGTATCGATATTGGCGATTACAACCACAATTCCATCATTGGCCATAATTTTACGGTCTTTTAAAACTGCATTACCAACATCCCCAATTCGATTCCCATCAACATATACGTCACCAGCTTGAATTGTGCCAGCTTTGGTAATTTTTCCCTTATAAATAGAAAGAATGTCACCATTTCCTAAAACGAATGTATTTTCTCTTGGAATTCCACAATCAACTCCAATGTCAGCATGCTTTTTAAGCATTCTGTATTCTCCATGAAATGGCATAAAGTATTTTGGTTTCATGAAACGCAACATTAACTTTAGTTCTTCTTCGCTACCATGTCCAGAAGTATGAATATCATTTAAAGAAGTATTGGTACAAACTTCAACTCCTTTTAAATATAATTTATTAATCGTTCTAGATACACTTAATGCATTCCCTGGAATCGTACTACTTGAGAAGATAACTAGATCATCAGGTTGTAGCTTAATTTGTTTGTGACTTCCATTTGCGATTCTAGATAGTGCAGCTAACGGTTCTCCTTGACTTCCTGTGCAAAGTAAACATACTTTGTTTGGAGGTAAATGATTGGCTTCCTCTGGTGAAATAAAAATATCTTTATTTTTAATATATCCACCTTGAATGGAAATTTCAATATTATTTTCCATGCTCCTTCCAAAAATCGCAATCTTTCTATCATTTCGTTTACAAGTATCTACAATATGCTTTAAACGATAAATATTAGAAGCGAATGTTGCAATAATAATTCTCCCGTGATGTCTCCCGAAAATATCAGAAACAGCAGCATCTACTTTTGATTCACTCGCACTCATTCCTTCATTTAAAGCATTGGTACTATCGCTTAGAAGTAGGGTAACGCCTTTATCTCCAATTTGAGCCATTTTGGACAAATTTGCCATTGGGCCAATTGGCGTTAAATCAAATTTAAAATCTCCAGTTGTAACGATTGTTCCATTTGGAGTGTGTACACAAATTCCATGAGAATCTGGAATAGAGTGTGTTGTTCTAAAAAACTCAACTTCCATTGTTTTAAACTTTACTCTTGTAGCCTCTGTATAAACAACAATATTTTTATATTGGATATTTCTATCTTCTAACTTTTTTTTGATTAACCCGACTGCTTGATTTGGTGCATAAATTACTGGTATATTGACTGATTGTAATAAAAATGGAATTCCTCCAATATGGTCTTCATGCCCATGAGTGATAAATAACCCCTTTATTTTATTTTCATTTTTCTTTAAAAAAGTAAAATCGGGAATTACATAATCAACTCCCATTAAGTCATCAGGAAACGTAATTCCAGCATCCGTAATAATAAGTTCTTCATTATGCATAATACAATACATATTTTTTCCAACTTCTCCAAGGCCACCTAAAGCAAACACTTTGGTGTCCTTTTCGTCAAAACTTTTCAATTCAATTCTCCTTTCTTTTTTCCTCGTTTGAAATTAGACTTTATCATTATAACTTTTTTTTCTTATTTTGTCTAGTAATATCCTTTTATTTCGTGTAAAATAAGAATAGTGAAAGAAGGTTTCAAAATGGGATTATTTGATAAATTTAAAAATGTATTTAAAACTTCTAATAAGTCACAAGTTGAGCTTTATGATAAAGGGTTAGAAAAAACAAGAAATGACTTTGTGTCAAAATTAACTCTGCTAAATAAAAAGTATAAAAAAGTAAACAATGAATATTTTGAAGAACTAGAAGAAATATTAATTATGGCAGATATTGGAGTAGAAACGGTAATGACCTTTATCGATAGACTAAAAAAACGTGTCAAACATGAAAATATTATTGATTCAGAAGATCTAAAAGAGGTTATTGTGGATGAAATGTTTATCATTTATGTCAATAATGAAGTCATTATAAATAAAATCAACTATAGTGAAATAGGACCAACCGTTGTTTTATTTGTAGGCGTAAATGGAGTTGGAAAAACAACGACCATTGGAAAAATTGCCCACAAACTAGTAAAGGAAGGAAAAAAAGTATTATTGATTGCTGGAGATACTTTTAGAGCAGGAGCAGTAGAACAAATAGAAGAGTGGGGAAACCGTATAGGAGCAAGAGTGATCGGTGGAGAAAATAAAGACCCTGCTAGTGTCATATATGATGGTTTAGAAATTGCGAAAAAGGAATCTTATGATGTTGTGTTAATTGATACTGCAGGAAGATTACAAAATAAAGTTAATTTAATGAATGAATTAGAAAAAATGAATAAAGTAATTGGAAAATTAATTCCATCGGCCCCTCATGAAACGTTATTGGTGATAGATGCAACAACAGGACAAAACGGAATTAGTCAAGCGAAAAGTTTCAAAGAAATAACCAATATTACAGGGATTGTTTTAACCAAATTAGATGGAACCGCAAAAGGAGGAATTGTGTTAGCTATTAAAGAAAGTGTTGGTATTCCTGTTAAATTTGTGGGGCTTGGGGAACGTGAGACTGACTTACAAGTATTTGATATTGAAAAATATATTTATGGATTATTTAAAGATTTTGTAGAGGATCACACATGTTAGAAGAAGGCATATATTTAAATTGCTTATATGATTATTATAGTGAATTATTAACAGAGAAGCAAAGACTTTACTTTGAAGAATATTATTTCAATAACTTAACATTAGCCGAAATTAGTGAAAATTATGAAGTTAGCCGAAATGCCGTTCATAAGAATATTAAAGAAACAACTTTAAAATTATTAGAATATGAAGAAAAATTAAAACTGTATGAAAAAGCTTGTAATCTTAGAAAGATTATAGAAAATTTAGATAAAAATATAAAAGAACAAATAGAGGAATGGATATAGGGTGATAAAATGTTTGGAAGAATCGTTTATATTAGTGATAATGTTGCGCATATTGAAATACCAGAAGGTACACCAGTTGCAACAAATCTTATGAATATGCATGTTGTATTTGAAGATGAAAAAAAGAAAATCTTAGGAGAAGTAGAAGATATTAGTGAAAAATTAATTAAAGTTGGATTTTTAGGAGAAATTGTAGACAATCATTTTGTTGGAGGTGTGATTAGGAAACCAACTTTGTCAGCCAAAATTAGAGTCATTACCAAAGAAGAACTAGGTCTTATTGTTGGCGCACCAAAAGAGGGAAGCATGTTACTTGGGGTAAGTCCTTTATATGACGAATATCCCATTTATGTTAACATCAATGATTTATTTAGTAATCATATGGCGATATTTGGAAATACGGGAAGCGGAAAATCGTGTGGTGTAGCACGACTCCTTCAAAATGTATTCAATAATCCAAGTTTTTTACCATACAAATCAAACTTCTTTATTTTTGATGCGTATGGAGAGTATCATAATGCATTTGGAACGATTGGAACATTAAATCCGAATTATAATTTTAAATTTTATACAACCAATCATACAAATGACCCAAGCTTACAACTTCGTATTCCACTTTGGCTATTGGATGTCGATGATATGGCACTATTATTAGGGGCAGAAACCCATTCTCAAATCCCGATTATTGAAAGAATGCTTAAAATGGTCGCTATTTTTTCAAGCGATGAAGGAGTTGCCAACAGTTACAAAAATCATTTGATAGCAAAAGCCATTATGACAATTCTTTATACCAATCAAACTTCAGCCAGTAAAAGAAATGACGTTTTTGCTATTTTAGCGACTTGTAGAACGGAACAATTTAATTTGGAAGCTCCTGTACAAGGAATTGGATATACTCGTAAATTTAGAGAATGCTTTGTTATTGATACCGCTGGAAATTTCCCTGAAAGTAATCTGATGACAGATTATGTATCTAGCTTTATCAAAGAGGATTTAGAAACATTAGAAGTAAAAAGAAATCATTATTATACATTAACAGATTTAGAAAAAGCATTAGAATTTACACTTATTTCAGAAGGATTACTCAGAAATGAAAAGACTTCTGGAGAAGCAATTACTTTAAAGGTCCGTTTACATTCGTTAGTGATTGGGGAAAACGCACGATACTTTAATTATCCAAATTATATTACTGTGGAAAACTATATTGCGAGTTTGGTTTCCACAACAGATGGAAGAAAAGCTCAAATTGTCAATTTTAACTTAGAGGACGTGGATGATAGTTTTGCAAAAGTTGTGACTAAAATCTATACAAAAATGCTATTTGATTTTACAAAACGATTAAAAAATAGAGCATCGATTCCATTTCATATTTTCTTAGAAGAGTCGCATCGTTATGTACAAAATGATACAGATAAATTCTTACTTGGTTATAATATCTTTGAGCGTGTTGCCAAAGAGGGAAGAAAGTATGGATTAATATTCAATTTAATTTCTCAAAGACCTGTGGAAATATCTGAAACCGTTATTTCGCAGTGTAGTAACTTTATCATATTTAAAATGACTCATCCAAGAGATTTGGATTATATTAAAAAGATGCTTCCAAATATCAGTGCTGATATCATTGAAAAACAAAAGAGTTTACAACCAGGAACTTGTGTTGCATTTGGAAAAGCGTTTAAAGTTCCAATGATTATAAAAATGCAAATGCCTTCCCCAGAACCATCTAGCAGTAGTTGTAATGTCTCAAATGTATGGCAAGTAAATAATCCAAATGGATAGATTTTTAAGAAGTATACTTTATATTAATATAGAAGTCCGAAAAAGTTTGGACTTTTTTCTTTAAAAATAAGTTGTGTTCAACTTTATGACTGATTGAGATATTCAGAATAAGCGACATTTA
>CANPBV010000013.1 GCA_947572405.1 uncultured Mycoplasmatota bacterium
TGAAACAATCGATGCTTGCACAAATAGAACGCAGATTTTGCCAGCCGGAACAGCATTTTATAGACCTATCATTAGTGGTAGAGTAACAAGTGAATTTGGAAGTAGATGCTACTGGATTAAACAAAAGGATAAAGAAACAGGAAAAATGAAGAATGTATATAAATGTGATTTGCACGGTGGGATTGATATGACTCAATCTGGGGATGCAGTTCCTGTTTACGCATCAGCACCAGGAAGAGTAGCTGGAATTGTAAGAGAGTGGGAATGCGGTGGAAATGAGGTTATGATTATTCATAATATTAACGGGAAAAAATACACCAGTATGTATCTTCATTTAAGAACAATAACAGTAGAGATGAATCAAATTGTTACTATGGATACACAAGTTGGAACAATGGGAGGAAATCCATATAGAGAAACGTGGGATGGATGTTCAACTGGCCAACACGTACATTTTACACTGGCAAATGGTCATTATGGAACCGACTATGCATTTAGAGATTGGTATACAAAATTTGAACCAAATATGTTTAATCCAAGAATTATGTTGAACGCACCAGCTGTTGGTGGCTCATTTACCAATCGTTTTCGAAAATATTAAGAGATGGCAAAGAATGTCATCTTTTCTTATTGTTTTTAGAAATTTACTTTTTGAAATGGTTGGAGCTTATTTTTTATATAAACCAGTGCACAACAAATCACTTTATTGTTGATAAAATTGTTGTAGAAAAAAGTATAGACAAATTGCGATATCTAGGTTTGGGTTATTAGTAGTTGCACTTTTAGTTGAAATCTATCCAAGTTTATATTATACTTTAAAATTTACTAATGTGATAATTGCAGTACTAACTATTTTTATTGTTTCAATCATTTTTTCAATTAACAATATAAAGAAAAAACTATATAAAACATTGACAATGAAACAATTCTTGTGTTATAGTATTTCTAGACACAAAGAAGTGTTTTTTTATTGAAGAAAAACATAAAATTAAAAAGTAGGTGAAGATATGAAAAAAATGGCTAGATTTTTCATTGGTGTCAAAAAAGAAATGGGCAAAGTAAGATGGCCTAATAAAAAAGAAATGTTAACATATTCTATCGCAACAATCTCATTTATTCTTGTATTCGGATTATTTTTTGGATTAACAGATTTTATATTTGCAAGTTTAAGGACAATTTTTAGCTAATGCAAAAAGAATGGTATGTTGTTAATACCTATTCAGGACACGAGAATAAAGTAAAAGAAAAATTAGAGATGCGTGCAAGTTCTATGGGACTGGAGGATTATATTTTTAGAGTTGTAGTTCCAGAAGAAACTGTGATAGAAAAAGACAAAAAAACAGGTGTTGAAAAACAAAAACAAAAGAAAATGTTTCCAGGGTATATCTTGGTAGAAATGATCATGACAGACGAAGCTTGGTTTATTGTGAGAAACACACCAGGTGTTACAGGATTTATTGGTTCTTCCGGAAAAGGGGCCAAACCTTTTCCACTCACCCCAGCAGAAGTAGATAACATTTTGAACAGTATGGGTATGAGTCGTATCGAAATAGGAGATGGACTGAAAGTTGGAGATAGTATCAAAGTAATTGGTGGACCATTTTCGAGTATGTATGGAAAAGTAAAAAATCTAGAAACTGGAAATGGTACAATTGAAGTCGCGCTAGATTTATTCGGACAAGAAACTGTTGTTGAATTAGAACTATCGCAAATTGAACAGGTGTAGTTTACAAATATATAAAAATGTGTTATTATGGAATGGCTATATTGATTGATTCATATAGATAAGTTAAGTGGGAGATGCGGTAATCACTATGACCACTCGCGAAAAAAATATAGGAGGTGTTTTTCGTGGCAAAAAAGAATGTAACAAAAATTGTGAAATTGCAAATACCAGCAGGGAAAGCTACTCCAGCTCCACCAGTAGGAACTGTATTAGGACCAGCCGGAATTAATTTACAAGAATTCTGTACAAAATATAACGATGCAACAAAAGATAAAATGGGAGATATTTTACCAGTTGAAATTTCTATTTATGAAGATAGAACATTTGATTTCGTAATTAAAACTCCACCAGCAGCTTTCTTGATTAAAAAATATGCAAAATTAAAATCAGGTTCTCCAAAAGGATCTAAGGAAACTGTTGCAACATTAACAAATGCACAAATACAAGAAATTGCTGAGATTAAATTGCCAGACCTTAACTGTTATTCTGTAGAAGATGCAGTTAAAATTATTGAGGGTACAGCCATCAATATGGGTGTTAAAATCGAAGGATAAATTTTAAATACATAGGGAATACCTATGTGGGAGGAAACAAATCCGCATATACCACATAAGGAGGTAAGAAAATGAAAAAAGGTAAAAAGTATGTAGAAGCTACTAAAAAAGTGGAAAAGAACAAACTTTATACAAAAGAGGAAGCAATTGAATTAGTAAAAGAAACTGCTATAGCAAAATTTGACAGTTCAGTTGAATTAGCGATCCGCCTAAACTTAGATACAAAAAAAGCAGATCAACAGTTAAGAGGTGCAACTGTACTTCCAAATGGTACAGGAAAAAACAAAAAAGTTTTAGTAATTGCCAAAGGGGATCAAGCAAAAGCAGCAGAGGCTGCGGGAGCTGATTATGTTGGAGAAATGGACATGATTACAAAGATTGAAAAAGAAAATTGGTTCGATTTTGATACCATGATCGCAACTCCAGATATGATGGTAGCTCTTGGTAAATTAGGACGTGTTTTGGGACCTAAAGGTTTAATGCCAAACCCTAAAACAGGAACAGTTACTATGGATGTAGCAAAAGCAGTAGAAGATGTTAAAAAGGGACGTGTAGAATACCGTACTGATAGTTATGGGAATGTACATGTTATGATTGGTAAAACTTCTTTTGATACCAATAAATTAGTAGAAAATTTAAATGCTTTTGTATCTTTAATTGTAAAAACAAAACCATCTGTTGTAAAAGGAACTTACATTAAAAATATTTCAGTTTCATCAACAATGGGTCCTGGAATTAAAATTGATACAAATAGCTTTGACATTTAGTAATAACTGTGTTATACTATAGTCGCTTTTGAAAAAAGAATAAATACCGTAGACAGTAGGAGCGAAAGCTTAATATTTCCTACCGAGGAAGTTTTTTAAACAAGAAAAGAGTCTTACGGTAAAAGGTTGGACTCTTTTTACGGTATTGCACAGAAAAATATAAGGAGGTGTAATATGGCAAATCAGAAAATTTTAGATCAAAAACAGGAAATTGTAAATGAAATCAGTGATAGGATAAAAGAATCATCAGCTGTAGTATTCTTTGAATATCATGGATTGACTGTAACCGAGACAAATGAATTAAGAAGACAACTTAGAGAATCAGGATCTGATTTTAAAATCTATAAGAACACTTTGGCACGTCGTGCTTTAGATGCTCTTAAAATCGATGGATTGGATGAAGAACTAAATGGTCCTAAGGCAATTGCTTTTGGAACGGATGCAATAGCTCCAATCAAAGTATTGAATGACTATGCAAAAAATCATTCTGCCTTGGTATTAAAAGTTGGAATTGTAGATGGAGAAATTGCTGATGAAGCGATGTTAAAAAAACTTGCAGCGATTCCATCAAGAGAAGGATTACTTACTATGTTTGCAAGTGGATTATTAGCAATCCCAAGAGATTTCTCAATCTGCTTAGACTTACATAGCAAGAATTTAGAAGAAAAATAATTTAAAAGGAGGAATATAAAATGGCAAAATTAAGCGCAAAAGAAATTATTGATTCACTAAAAGAAATGACACTTTTAGAAATTAAAGAAGTAGTAGATTTAATGAAGGAAGAATTTGGTGTAGATCCAAGTGCAGTTGCAGTTGCTGCTGCTCCAGCTGGTGCTGCCGCTGAAGAAGGACCAAGCGCAGTAGACGTAGTTCTTGCAAATGCTGGGGCTAACAAAATTGCTGTTATCAAATTGGTTCGTGACATTACTGGTCTAGGATTAAAAGAAGCTAAAGATTTAGCTGATAATGGTGGAGTTGTAAAAGAAAAAGCTACTACTGATGAAGCAAATGAATTAAAAGCAAAATTCGAAGAAGCTGGCGCTACTATCGAATTAAAATAATTACAATCACAAATGGTTTTAGCCTATACTAATTTAGTATGGGCTTTCGCCGTATATAAAAGGAGTTATTATGTCATATTATTTTTCAAATGATGAAAACGTAAAAACGAATAAAAAAGACCATCAAGTAAATATTGCAGGATTGTCGTTTATTTTCACAACAGATAATGGAGTATTTTCAAAAAAAGGATTAGATTTTGGAACAAGGACATTATTAGAAACTTTGCCAGAATATATCAATGGGGAAATATTAGATTTTGGATGTGGATATGGAGCAATTGGCATTTTTTTGAAAAAGAAGTATCAATGCGAAATTGATATGGTCGATATCAATAAAAGAAGCCTTGCATTGGCAGTAAAAAATGCTTCTAAAAACAATGTAGAAGTAAATATCTTCGAAAGTAATATTTATGAAAATGTAAAAAAAGAGTATGATTTTATTATCACAAATCCACCAATACGAGTAGGAAAAGAAATCTTATATAAAATCTTAATGGGGGCTTATGAACACTTGAAAGATAAGGGAGAACTATGGCTTGTTGTTCATAAAGACCAGGGAGCAAAAACAGTTCTTAAGAACTTAAATCAAAAATATGAAGCAAAAATAATTACAAAAAATAAAGGTTTTTATGTAATTTGTGCCAGGAAGCGTTGACAGAAACATATATTTTTGATAAAATTTTAAATTGGTGGCATGTACTGTTTTTTCGTACATGCATGCATAGTCAATATAGGTTATAGGGGTGAAAAGAGTGGCTTATACAGTTAAAAAATATGGTGATCACCGTGAAAGACGTAATTACGCAAAAACAAAAAACGCAATTGAACTTGAAAACTTACTAGAAATTCAAAAGAAGTCATATGACTGGTTTATGACAGAAGGAATTAAAGAAGTATTTGACGACATTTTTCCAGTAGAAAGTTTTACTGGAAATTTATCGCTTGAATTTGGAGAATACTCTTTTGAATCACCAAGATATTCAATTAAAGGTTGCAAAGAGAGGTATGCAACTTACGCAGCACCTTTAAAAGTGTCAGCAAGATTATTTAATGGAGAAACAGGAGAGGTAAAAGAACAAGATATTTATCTTGGAGATATGCCAATTATGACGGATAGTGGAACATTTATCATAAATGGAGCAGAACGTGTTATTGTTTCACAGTTAGTTCGTTCCCCTAGTGTTTATTTTGGGAAAGAAGTGGACAAAAAAAATGGAAAACTTGTTATCACTTCACAGATTATTCCAACGAGAGGTACTTGGTTAGAATACGAAACAGATGCTAGAGATGTCATTTATGTTCGTATTGATCGTACTAGAAAAGTACCAATTACAACATTGCTTCGTGCTTTAGGACTTTCTAATGACGAAGATATTTATGATTTATTTGGAGAAGATGACTATCTAACTAGAACGATTGAAAAAGATGCCAATAAAAATACCGATGAAGCGCTTATCGATATTCATTCTAAGTTAAGACCAGGCGAACCATCTACCCTAGATAGTGCCAAGAACCAGCTTGTTTCTAGATTTTTTGATGCCTTCCGCTATGATTTAGCGAAAGTCGGTCGTTACAAATTTAATCGCAAATTGAATGTATTAGATCGTTTGCTTGGATGTACTTTAGCGGAAGATATCAAAGTAAATAAAGAAGTTGTAGCAACCAAAGGAACAATCGTTACAAAAGAAGTATTAGAAACGTTAAAACCAGTCATGGAAAATGGTTTTGGAATAAAAGAGGTACTTGTCAATACCGATTTGGATACTTATAACAAAGTCCAAATTGTAAAAGTATATTCTAAGAAAAATCCAGAAAAAATTGTTAAAATTATTGGAAATGATCAAACTACTACTGTAAAACGTTTAACAATTTCGGATGTTTATGCGTCAGTATCTTATTATCTAAACTTACTTGAAGGAATTGGCTCATTTGATGAAATTGACCATTTATCAAATCGTCGTGTTCGTCAAGTAGGAGAATTATTACAAAATCAATTTAGGATTGGGATTAGTCGTATCGAAAGGGTCATCAGAGATAGAATGTCAACACAGGAAATTACAGAAGTTACGCCAAAATCATTAATTAATATTAGACCACTAACAGCTTCCATCAAAGAATTCTTTGGAAGTAGTCAGTTGTCACAATTCATGGACCAAACGAATCCAGTAGCGGAGCTTACAAACAAACGTCGTTTGTCGAGCTTAGGACCTGGAGGACTTTCTAGAGACCGTGCCGGAATGGAAGTTCGTGACGTTAATCCATCACACTATGGTAGACTTTGTCCAATTGAGTCTCCAGAAGGACCAAACATTGGACTTATTACCTCTCTAGCTAGTTATGCGAGAGTAAATGATTATGGATTTATTATGACCCCATATCGTAAGGTAGAGAATAAGCATTTAACAGATGAAATTATTTATATGACAGCAGACGAAGAATTAGAACATTATATTTCGCAAGCAACTGTAAAAGTAGATGATAAAGATATAATCATTCCAGAACGTGTGCCAGTACGTTTTCATGGAGAAAACTTGATTGTCAATTCTGAACAAGTAGATTATATTGATGTCTCTCCACAACAAGTTGTTTCTATTACAACACAAGGGATTCCATTCCTTGAACATGATGATGGAAAAAGAGCATTGATGGGTGCCAACATGCAACGTCAAGCAATTCCATTATTGAAAGCAGAAGCACCGTTAGTCGGAACAGGTGTGGAAGCGATTGCAGCAAGAGATTCTGGAGCCGTTGTGATTTCTAAAGCAGCAGGAATAGTAGACTATGTAGATTCTAAAAAAATAATTGTAAAAACAATGGGTGGAATGGATACTTATTATTTAAACGGATTTGAAAGAAGCAATGCAGGAACTTGTTATCATCAAGTACCAATTGTAAAACTTGGTGACAAAGTAGAACGTGGAGAAGTGATTGCTGATGGACCATCTACTGAAAAAGGTGAAATGGCACTTGGAAGAAATGTTGTAGTAGCATTTATGAACTACAATGGATATAACTATGAAGATGCTGTTATCTTAAACGAAAGACTTGTAAAAGATGATGTTTATACATCAATTCATATTGAAGACTATCAAATTGAATGCCGTGATACCAAACTAGGACCAGAGGAATTTACAAGAGATATTCCAAACGTGAGTGAAGAAGCACGTAAAAACTTGGATGATAATGGTATTGTTAGAATTGGTACTGAAGTAAAAGATGATGATATTTTAGTTGGAAAAGTAACTCCAAAAGGAATGGCAGAATTAACCAGTGAAGAAAAATTGTTACATGCAATTTTCGGAGAAAAAACAAGAGAAGTAAGAGATACCTCTTTACGTGTTCCACATGGAGGAGAAGGTATCGTTCATGATGTAAAAATATTTACCAAAGAAGATACAGATGAACTTCCAGCAGGTGTATCAAAAATCGTACGTGTTTATATTGCTCAAAAACGTAAGATTAGTGTTGGAGATAAAATGGCAGGTAGACATGGTAACAAAGGTGTTATTTCCCTAATTTTACCGGAAGAAGATATGCCATATTTGAGTGATGGAACACCAGTAGATATTCTATTAAACCCACTGGGAGTGCCAAGCCGTATGAATATCGGGCAGATTCTAGAAATGCACTTAGGAATGGCAGCTAAGGAACTAGGAATTTATGTAGCAACACCAGTATTTGATGGCGCTAGTCGTACTGAAATTATTGATGCATTAAAAGAAGCAAATTTACCAGAGGATGGGAAATTCCAACTTTATGATGGACGTACAGGAGAACCATTTGATAACCGTGTCAGTGTGGGGGTTATGTATATGATTAAACTTCACCACATGGTTGATGATAAATTGCACGCTCGTTCAACTGGACCATATTCATTAGTAACACAACAACCATTAGGTGGTAAAGCACAATTTGGTGGACAAAGATTTGGAGAAATGGAAGTTTGGGCGCTTTATGCTTATGGTGCTGCCCATGTACTTCAAGAAATGATTACCATTAAATCAGATGATGTAGTAGGTCGTGTGAAAGTATATGAAGCATTAGTAAAAGGTCAACCAATTCCAACATCAGGAATTCCAGAAAGTTTTAGAGTATTAATCAAAGAATTCCAGGCCTTAGGACTTGATATCACTGTCTTAGACAAAGAAGGCAATTTCCAAGAATTAAAAGACTTAGAAGAGGAAGACAAAGATGGTTTTGAAGATCGTAGGGAAGTCCCAAAATCAATTGATGTAAACGTCGTGGAAGGGGATTCTGCTGATGGTCATGTCAGTTATGATGATGATTTAGATGCTGATTCTGATGATTATGAAGAAGAATATGAAGACAATTTAGAAGAAGTAAATGAAGACGAAGTAAATGAAGACTTTGATGAGATGGAGGAGGAATAACAATGGATGTAAATAACTTTGAAGGTTTGAAAATAGCAATTGCCTCTCCAGAAAAAATAAGATCTTGGTCTTATGGGGAAGTTAAAAAAGCAGAAACAATTAATTACCGTACCCTAAAACCAGAACGTGATGGATTATTCTGCGAAAAAATATTTGGTCCAACAAAAGACTTTGAATGTTCTTGTGGAAAATATAAAAGACTTCGTTATAAAAATATTGTCTGTGATCGTTGTGGAGTAGAAGTAACTCGTTCAAAAGTTCGTCGCGAACGTATGGGACATATTGAGTTAGCTACTCCTTGCTCTCACATTTGGTTCTTTAAGGGAATTCCATCTCGTATGGGGCTAGTACTAGATATGTCTCCTAGAGATTTAGAGGAAGTATTATACTTTGTATCTTATGTTATTCTTGACCCAGGAGCAGCTCCCTTAGAGAAAAAACAAACTATTAGTGATAAAGAATATCGTGCTTACTATGAAAAATATGGAAGTAGTTTTAGAGTAGGTATGGGAGCAGAAGCGATCAAAGAATTACTAGAGGAGGTAGATTTAGAAAAAGAAGTAGCAGATATAAAAGCAGAGATTGAATCTATCAAAGACTCTAGTAGCCAAAAAAGAATTCGTTTAATCAAACGTTTGGATGTATTAGATGCATTTTTAGAATCTGGAAACCGTCCAGAATGGATGATTTTAGATGCCTTACCTGTAATCCCACCAGAACTTCGTCCAATGATACAATTAGATGGTGGAAGATTTGCCACATCTGATTTAAATGATTTATATCGTCGCGTTATCAATCGTAATAACCGTCTTAAAAAATTAATGGATTTGGGTGCCCCAAGTATCATTATTCAAAATGAAAAACGTATGTTACAGGAAGCTGTGGATGCCTTATTTGATAACGGTAGACGTGGAAGAAACATTACAGGAGCTGGAAATAGACCATTAAAATCTATTAGTAGCATGTTAAAGGGAAAACAAGGACGTTTTCGTCAAAACTTACTTGGAAAACGTGTAGATTATTCAGGCCGTTCTGTTATCGTCGTAGGACCATCTTTAAAAATGTATGAATGTGGAATTCCAAAAGAAATGGCTCTTGAATTATTTAAACCACATGTTATTAATGGATTAGTCACAAAAGAAATTGCAAGCAACATTAAAGCTGCCAAAAGAATGATTGAAAATCAAGATGAGAGAGTATGGGATGTTGTAGAAGAAAAGATTAAAGAGCATCCAGTCATGCTTAACCGTGCGCCAACTTTGCATAGACTTGGTATTCAAGCATTTGAACCAAAATTAATCGGCGGACGTGCGATTAGACTTCACCCTTTAGTGTGCGCAGCATTCAACGCTGACTTCGATGGAGACCAGATGGCAGTTCACGTACCAATTAGTGAAGAAGCGCAAGCAGAGGCTCGAATTTTAATGTTAGGTGCGAATAACATCTTGTCACCAAAGGATGGAAAACCAATTGTGACTCCAGGACAAGATATGGTATTAGGAAATTACTATATTACAATGGAAAAAGCAGGACATGAGGGAGAAGGAAGAGTTTTCAAAGACCCAGATGAAGCATTAATGGCTTATGAAAGAAGGGAAGTAGATTTACACACTCGTATTGCGATTCCAGTTCGTGCTTTCCGTCATAAAATATTCCCAGATTGTTACATGGATCAATATTTGGTAACAACAGTTGGAAAATTAAAATTTAATGAGATATTTCCGGACTCTTTCCAATATATCAATGATGGAAGCGCTGAAAATATTGAAAGAATTACGCCAAGCAAATACTTTATTGCTAGGGGAGAAAATATTCCAGAAAAAGTAAAGGAAATGCCTTTGGTAGAAGCTTTAAATAAAGGAAAATTGACAGCTTTAATTGCTCAAATCTATAAACGCTATCAAACAACTGAAACTTCAGTTATGCTTGATAAGTTAAAAGATTTAGGGTTCAAGTATTCGACTTTGTCAGGTATCTCAATTGCAATTAGCGATATCAAGGAAAGTGAAATCAAACCACAAGTATTAAAAGAAAGTCAAGACTTGGTTGACCAAGTAAATAAACAATTTAAACGTGGATTGATTACGGATATGGAACGTTATGAAAAAGTAATTGATATTTGGACAGAAGCAAAAAAACGGATCAGTAAAGAACTTGAGCAAATGATGAAAGATGACCAAGATAACTCAATTGCAATTATGATTAACAGTAAAGCTCGTGGAGATATTGGTTCCTTAACTCAGCTAGTTGGTATGCGTGGACTTTTCGCAAAGCCAAGTGGACTTTCAGAAGAAATCCCAGTAACATCATCATTTAGTGAAGGTGTGACAATTTCTGAATTCTTCTTATCCACCCATGGTGCTCGTAAAGGTGCTGTTGATACCGCATTAAAAACAGCCGATGCTGGTTACTTAACGAGACGTCTTGTTGATGTATCACAGGATATTATTGTAAAAGAAGAAGACTGTGGAACAGATCAAGGAGTAGTTGTAGAAGCATTTGTGAATGCAAAAGACAATACCATTATCGAATCTCTTTATGATCGTATTGTAGGACGTTATACCAATAAACGTATTTTAAATCCTGAAACAGAAGAAGTGTTAGCAGAGAGAAATACTTATATTACAGAACAATTAGCGGATAAAATTATTGCTGCGGGAATTACGAAAGTTCCAATTCGTACCGTTCTTACTTGTAAAACGGAACATGGTGTTTGTAGGAAGTGTTATGGACGTAATCTTGCAACGGGTTCTATTGTAGAGACGGGAGAAGCGGTTGGTATTATGGCGGCTCAGTCAATTGGAGAACCAGGTACTCAGTTAACCATGAGAACATTCAATACTGGTGGAGTTGCTGGAGACGATATTACACAAGGTCTTCCTCGTGTACAAGAATTGTTTGAGGCACGTAATCCAAAAGGAAAAGCAACCATCTCAGAAATCAATGGTGTTGTAACGAAGATAGAAGAAGATGGTGGAAAATTTGTCATTAGTGTTAAAAATGATGTTGAAACAAGAGAACATACTTCTAACTATGGTGCCAAATTAGCGATTGAAAACGGACAGGAAGTGCGTGCTGGGGATCGTTTAACACATGGTGCAATCAGTCCAAAAGAGTTACTTGTTGTAACAGACCCAATTACAGTTCAACAATATATTTTATTAGAAATTCAAAAAGTTTATCGTTCACAAGGTGTTGATATTAGTGATAAACACGTTGAAATTATCGCAAAGCGTATGATTTCAAAGATCAAGATTATCAATAGTGGAGATACTATTTTCTTACCAGGAACGATGGTAAATATCAATGAATTTACAGATGTCAATAAAGGATTAATTTTAGAAGGAAAAAGACCAGCTACAGGTAGACCAGTATTACTTGGAATTACCAAAGCATCTTTGGAGACAGATTCTTTCTTATCAGCAGCTTCCTTCCAGGAAACAACACGTATTTTAACAGATGCAGCAATTCATGGAAGAGTAGATTATTTAAATGGACTGAAAGAGAATGTTATCATTGGAAAATTGATTCCAGCAGGAACAGGAGCTCGTAAGTATAAAGATGCTGATTATGATCTAGAATTGGATATGTTAAAAGATGAACCTTTAGAAGCATTAGAACAAGAATTAATGGATTAAGGAATACATGTTATTCCTTTTTTCTTTGAGTTTCAGTTGGGTTAAATTCTATTGGAAAGAGAAAAAGGGAATCTGATTATCAGGGAAATGGTAAAAAATTAGGATATCAAATTGAATAAATCTTCCATATTTGAACAAAGTTCTTATTCAGTACAAATTACATAGATACTTAGTTTGACAATTCATTTTAACTATATTATAATTAACTGTGTACATTTAACACAAAGGGGTGATAAAATGGATTTTAACCCTGGAAAATATTATAATATATTAGAAAGTTTAGTGAGCATTTTTACAATAGATCAGGGCCAAGTTAAAGTATTGTTGCTACGAAAAAAGAGTGAACCATATAGAGGATATTGGATTTTACCAGGCGGAATTGTATCGAATGATGAAACGATAGAAATGAATATGATTGATTCTATTGAAGTAAAATTAGGGCTTAAAGACGTTTATTTAGAACAATGCCATATTTTTAGCAATTTAGATAGAGACCCAGATGACCGTATTATCGCGATTTCTTATATAGGTTTAATTGATAATGTTTCAGCACTTTTTAAAAGAGAAGATAGAGATGATATACAAACCGCTTGGTTTAAAATTGGAGACATTCCTAAAATGGCATATGATCATGCTAGAATCTTAAAGAAGAACATTGAATTTTTAAGAAAAAAAATTGTGAATAGTAATGTTTTAAAAAGTTTATTTCCTAGTGATTTTACGCTCCCAGAATTACAAAAAGCATATGAACAAATATTAAATGTTACGATGGATAGAAGAAATTTTAGAAAAAAATTTATTACACTAGGGTTAATTGAAGATACGGGAGATACAAATGTAGGAGGGAATGGAAGACCTGCTAAACTATATAGTTTTAAAGAAGAAATTAAAGAAAGAAATTTATTTTAGGTGATGTTTATGAGGTTAGATAATAGAGGTTGGGGATTGCAAGAGTTACTAGTGGGAATTGGAATTTTATTATTTTTCTTACTTTTGATTGTATCCCTAATTAACCGTAATTTTAAAAAATTATCAGAATCTATGGAAAACAATAGTACAAATAATTCAACAGAACAAAAAAGACCAATTCAAAATGAAGAAAAAGAATATACTTCTTATAAAGATATAGAAACAGCAATGAAAAAGGCAGCTAGAGAATACAATGAGGCTATTTATGGAGATGAATTACAGGAAGATGATAATATTACTGTCACTGTAAAATCATTAATTCGTGATAAATATATAGAACCAATTCATGATAT
Organism: uncultured Mycoplasmatota bacterium; assembly: GCA_947572405.1. Classification (GTDB taxonomy): domain Bacteria; phylum Bacillota_I; class Bacilli_A; order RF39; family UBA660; genus MGBC102946. Next base: position 13,400 of record CANPBV010000013.1, read on the forward strand.
TAAAGATTCAAAAATCACTTGTTCTGGATATGTAACCTTTATTAAGGAGCGAAATAAAGTTACTTATAGTCCTTATTTAAAATGTGGAAGTAGATATACAACCAAAGGGTATTTAGAAAGACTAGATGCTGAAATAGAATAAAAGTTTTCAAAAAAGAAAACTTTTTTTTCATGCTTTTAAGGATTTTATAGACAAAATAAGTATGATATTTATAGGTGGTATGTATGAATGAATTAAAAGAAAAAATAGATATAGAAAGAATGATATATGAAGTAAGGGAAAAACAAGTAATGTTAGATAACGATATAGCATGTTTATTTGGATATGAAGTAAAACAGCTAAATAGACAAGTTCAAAGAAATATAAATAGATTTCCAAAAAATTATTGTTTTCAACTTACAAAAGAAGAGTATTATTATTTAAGGTGCCAAAATGGCACCTTAAAGCAAAAGCCTGGTGAGCATAGGAAATATATGCCATATGCATTTACAGAGCATGGAGTAACAATGCTAGCTGGTATATAAAAAAGTGAAATCGCAGTTATGATGAGTCTTCGTATATTGGAAAAGATTTATTAGAACAGAAATTTATTAATGAACTGGTAATAAAAGACAATAAAAGAATTGACTTATTAGAAAAATCATTTTCAAAATTAGAAGAAAAGAGAAGGAAAAATGAAGTTTATTTTAATGGTCAAATCTATGATGCGTATTCTAAATTGTTAGATATTATGTTAGAAGCTAAAAAAGAATTAGTGATTGTTGATCGATATGCAGATAAAATTACATTAGATATAATTTCAAGAATAAAAGTACAAGTGATATTGATTACAAAAGAGGATGGATTACTAAAAGAATTAGATACCAAAAAATATCAAGAACAATATCATAATTTAAAAATAGTATATAATGATCCCTTTCATGATAGATATTTGATCATTGATAACTATAAAATATATCATTGTGGAGCTAGTATTAATTATGCAGGAAATAGAACGTTTTCCATTAATTTATTAGAAGATGAAATTATAAAAAAATTGTTGCTTCAGAAAATGATAGAATTCCAAGCAAAAGCTACTTAAAAAAACCTGTAAATTAATTTTATTTACATTTTTTAGATTTTTATGGAACAATTACAAATTCTGTTGACAAAAATGGTATAAAAGTGCTATAGTAGTAGTACGTTTTAATTAAGGTTTACTTCGGTAAATCTTTCATTAAACATAAATTTGAAACACCTGGATGTGTGGAAAGGAAAGGAGGATGAAACTATGCCTACAATTAATCAATTAGTTCGTAAGAGAAGAAGTGAAAAAACAAGAAAAAGTAAATCACCTGTATTAGGGATTGGATATAACAGCAAGGAGAAAAAACAAACAAATCAAAACTCTCCTCAAAAACGTGGTGTTTGTACTCGTGTTGGTACAAAAACTCCAAAGAAACCAAACTCAGCTCTTCGTAAATATGCTCGTGTTAGATTAAGTAACGGTCGTGAAATCGATGCTTATATCCCAGGAGAAGGACATAACTTACAAGAACATAGCGTTGTATTGGTTCGTGGTGGACGTGTTAAAGACTTAATCGGTGTTCGTTATCATGTAATTCGTGGTACTATGGATACAGCTGGAGTTGAAAAACGTCGTCAAGGTCGTTCTAAATATGGTGCTAAAAAACCAAAGAATAAATAATCAAAAAATGTAACAAAATAGGAGAGGAGGATTTATATGCGCAAAAGACGTGCTGTGAAAAGAGATGTTCTACCAGATCCACTATATAATTCAAAATTAGTAACCAAACTAATTAACACAATTATGATAGATGGAAAAAAAGGAACAGCTCAAAAAATTTTATATCAGGCCTTTGATATCATAAAAGAAAAAACTGGAGAAGAACCATTGGAAGTATTTAATAAAGCAATGGAAAACATTCAACCAGCACTAGAAGTAAAAAGTCGCCGTGTAGGTGGAGCTAACTATCAAGTGCCAATTGAAGTAAAACCAGATAGAGCAAGAGCTTTAGCAATGCGTTGGTTAATCGGATATGCTAGATTACGTGGAGGCCATTCAATGGCTGAAAATTTAGCAAATGAAATCATTGACGCAGCAAACGGTGTAGGGGCAGCTGTTAAAAAACGTGAAGATACCCACCGTATGGCAGAAGCAAATAAAGCATTCGCACATTACCGTTGGTAATAACAATTTAAGAAAGGAAACAAAAGTATGGCTCGTGATTATAGTTTAGAGAACACACGTAATATAGGGATCATGGCACATATTGATGCTGGAAAAACAACCTGTACAGAACGTGTATTATTCCACACTGGTAAAATCCACAAAATTGGAGAAACTCATGATGGAGCGGCTCAAATGGACTGGATGGAGCAAGAACAAGAACGTGGAATTACAATCACTTCAGCTGCTACAACTGCTTTTTGGAAAGGTCACAGATTTAATATTATTGACACCCCAGGACATGTAGATTTTACAGTTGAAGTATCAAGATCACTTCGTGTACTAGATGGTGCGGTAGCACTTCTAGATTCACAAGCGGGTGTTGAACCACAAACAGAAACTGTATGGCGCCAGGCTACTGAATTCAAAGTACCTCGTATGATTTTCTGTAATAAAATGGATAAAATGGGAGCAAGCTTTGAATATAGTTTAGGAACTATCAAAAGTAGATTAGGTGTTAATGCAAAACCGATTGAATGGCCAATTGGAGCAGAAAATGAATTCAATGGAATTATTGACTTATTGACTCGTACCGCTTATCATTATGATGGGAAACAAGAAGAAGAACCAACAATTATTGATATTCCTGCTGATATGGTGGATTTAGTAGAAGAAAAACGTAATGAATTAATTGAAGCAGTTGCTGAATTTGACGATGAACTTATGAACAAATATCTTGAAGGAGAAGAAATTAGTATTGATTTAATCAAGCGTGCAATTCGTAAAGGGACACTTGCGGTTGAATTCTTCCCAGTATTATGTGGTACTGCTTTAGGAAATATTGGAGTAAAATTATTACTAGATGCAGTAGTAGATTACTTACCATCTCCACTTGACATTGAAGCAATTAAAGGTGTTGATATGGATGGTAATGACATTGAAAGACATCCAAGTGATAATGAACCATTTAGTGCGTTAGCATTCAAAGTAATGACTGACCCATTTGTTGGTAAATTAACATTCTTCCGTGTATACTCAGGACACTTGAGTAGTGGTTCTTATGTACTGAATGCAACAAAGAACTCAAAGGAAAGAATTGGCCGTATCTTACAGATGCATGCCAATAATCGTACCGAAATTACAGATGTATACACTGGTGACATCGCAGCCGCAGTAGGACTTAAAAATACAACTACTGGAGATACATTATGTGATGAAAAGAAAGCTTGTATTTTGGAATCAATGGAATTCCCAGAACCAGTTATTGAACTTGCTGTGGAACCAAAATCAAAGGCAGACCAAGATAAAATGGCAACAGCGTTACAAAAATTATCGGAAGAAGATCCAACTTTTAGAGCTAGTACCAATCATGAAACGGGTCAAACCATTATTGCTGGTATGGGAGAACTTCACCTAGATATCATTGTTGACCGTATGAAAAGAGAATTTAATGTAGAAGCGAATATTGGTAAACCACAAGTATCTTACCGTGAAACATTAACTCAAATGGGTGAATGTGAAGGAAAATACATTAAACAATCTGGAGGACGTGGACAATATGGACATGTATGGATTAAGTTTGAACCAAATCCAGACAAAGGTTATGAATTCGTAGATGCAGTAGTAGGTGGAGTTGTTCCTCGTGAATATATTCCTGTTACTGATAAAGGATTACAAGATGCTATGAAAACTGGTGTTTTAGCAGGATACCCAATGGTAGATGTGAAAGCAACTCTATTTGATGGTTCTTATCATGATGTAGACTCATCAGAAATGGCATTTAAAATCGCTGCTTCTATGGCTTTAAAAGAGGCTAAAAATAAATGTAAACCAATTTTACTAGAACCAATTATGAAAGTTCAAGTAATTGTTCCAGATGAATATCTAGGAAACGTAATGGGAGATATTACATCTCGTCGTGGTCGTCCACTTGGTCAAGAATCAAGAGGAAATGCACTTGCAATTGATGCAATGGTACCACTTTCAGAAATGTTTGGATATGCAACATCTTTAAGATCAAATACACAAGGACGTGGAAACTTCACTATGGTATTTGACCATTATGAAGAAGTGCCAAGAAATATCTCTGATGAAATCATCAAGAAAAATGGTGGAAACTAAGGGAAAATACTTGCTATTTTTCTTTAGTTGATATAAAATAGATTATGTAATTAATTATAAGGAGGAAATTTATGGCAAAACAAAAATATGATCGTTCAAAACCACATGTTAACATTGGTACAATTGGACACGTAGATCATGGTAAAACAACTTTAACAGCTGCTATTTCATCTCACTTAGCTGGAAAAAATGGTAACGAAAAAGTTGATTTTAACAATATTGATAAAGCACCTGAAGAAAGAGAACGTGGTATTACAATCAATACTGCACATATTGAGTACAGTACTGAAGCTAGACACTATGCACACGTTGACTGTCCAGGACATGCTGACTATGTAAAGAACATGATTACTGGTGCTGCTCAAATGGATGGAGCAATATTGGTTATTGCTGCAACTGATGGACCAATGGCACAAACTCGTGAACATATCTTATTATCACGTCAAGTTGGTGTACCTCGTATGGTTGTATTCATGAACAAATGCGACATGGTTGATGATGCTGAATTATTAGACCTTGTTGAAATGGAAATTCGTGAATTATTAAGCGAATATGGATACGATGGAGATAACACTCCAATCATTCGTGGTTCTGCATTAAAAGCCCTTGAAGGCGATGCTACATGGACTGCTAAGATTGATGAATTAATGGCTGCTGTAGATAGTTATATTGAAACTCCAGCAAGAGATACTGAAAAACCATTCTTAATGCCAATCGAAGATGTATTTACAATCACAGGACGTGGAACTGTTGTTACAGGACGTGTTGAAAGAGGACAATTGAAACTTAACGATGAAATTGAAATCGTTGGTATTAAAGATACTAAAAAATCAGTTGTTACAGGAATTGAAATGTTCCGTAAACAATTAGACTATGCTGAAGCAGGAGACAATGCTGGTGTATTATTACGTGGTATTTCTCGTGAAGATGTAGAACGTGGTCAAGTATTAGCAAAACCAGCTTCAGTTACTCCACATAAAAAATTCAAAGCTACAGTTTATGTACTTAGCAAAGAAGAAGGTGGAAGACACACCCCATTCTTCAGTAACTATCGTCCACAATTCTACTTCCGTACAACTGACGTAACAGGAACGATTGAATTACCAGAAGGTGTTGAAATGGTTATGCCTGGAGATAACGTTGAAATGACAGTAGAATTAATTCACCCAATCGCTATTGAAAACGGAACTAAGTTCTCAATTCGTGAAGGTGGAAGAACTGTTGGAGCAGGAAACGTTTCAGAAATTGTTGAATAATTATAAAAATCAGAAATATTTCTGATTTTTTTCTTTTTCAAATAATATAATAGTATAACAAGGGGGATTTTATGGAAATACAGAAATTAAGAACTCTTTATACAGAATATGGAAAAATTCACTTGGGAAATATAGAAGCCCTATATGGAAATGCAGATAATAGTATTAAATTGAAAATAAAGCATGGTATCTCAATGTCAGAGTCTGTTCCTAGAATAACAGTTGGATCAGGATTATTTCATGAAAGCTTTGAGGAAACAGCAGCAATAGATGGATTATTTCATGATATAGGTAGATTCACCCAATATTTTTTAATTGGGAATTTAAAAGATGCAGAATTAGAAGAAAAGTATGGCATTAAAGACCATGGAAGAATGGGGGAATTATTATTGAGTGATGAATTATCAGCATATTTTGGATTAGAAGATTATATATCCATTTTAAAACCAGTTGTTGGAAATCATACCGAAATATATAATCCTAGATATACCTTAGATTTATCTAAATTACCACCTGTTTTTAAAGAATATAGTATGGAAGAAATAAGTAGGAGGCAACATTTAAGAGACCTTTTAATTGCCGCTAAAATAAAGTTGGTTGTAGAAGCTGATAATTTTGAATTGTTGCAAAATATAATAAATCGTGATTGGGTTCCAAAAATTTCGGAAAGAGAAGAAGATTTTATCACAAAAGAAGCATGGGAACAATTTACCAATAATCTTCCTATTATGATTGCAGAATTTAAAAAAAGAAATGTTTGGAGTACTAATTCAGGTGTTGTTTTAAGATATGGATTATTACCACAAAAAGCGCAACTGCGATCAACATTAGAAGTTTTGTTAGAACAAGATTATCTGAGATTGGTATATGAAAGGGCAACAGAAGGCCTTCATAATCCAGATCCTCTCATTTATGAAGGATATTTATATGCAACACTACTGGTAAAAAATATCATTGCGTTAAGTGATCCAATCATTGCAGAAGAACAAAGAAAAGAAGCCGTAGAAAAAACAAAAAAAATGTGGAAATAAAAACAGTCTTAGACTGTTTTTATCGTTTTAACATATTTCGAATAGGAGCAGAATTACGATACATAAAATAGAGTGCTTTATTCGTAATCAGTTCTAAATCTCCAACATATTCATAGATATCAGCTCCGAAGTTCTTTTTAAAGTTGTTTAATCCCTGATAAGGATTGTTTTCTAAATTTGGGTTTGTAACGCCACCTAAGTTAAATTTCTTAAATCCCTCATTAGAAAATTTTTCAATCAGCTTCCAAAGTAATAAATGCTTTGCATTAAAATGTTTGTAATTAGGATCAAATCCGTCCATAAACAAATAGATTTCCTCTTTATTTTTGATAATGATGGCAGAAGCAAGGATTGCCCCAGTTGGGAAATCACGAAGTAAATTAGTAGCCTTAATAAGTTCATTTTTATAATAATTGGTTTGATTATCATATCTAATTTTTAAATCTATTAATTTGGAACTTTTTTCATTTAACTGTGAAAATATTTGATTATTGATTTCCACGCTTTTTTGTTCTGCTAATGCGTAGGCTTCTTGTATTTTAGTAAGAAAATAGGCTGTATCCAATTTTGCATAAAAAAATTCTATTTTATTTTTTTCACCAAATACTTGATAAATATCTTGAAAGAATCTTAAATCTCTTGGATATTTTTCTTTTGTTTGCAAATATAAATAATCCAAATTGTTAATATTTCCCTTATGAATTCTTATTCCATTTTTTTCAGCACTTCTAATCTTTGTACGATATTTTTTACTGATTCCATTAAATAATTGGTAATAAGGATAATCTATGTTTAAAATTGCCTCAAATCTTGGCTTAAAAGATTCAAAGAAGTGATTATATCCCAAATGATAGTATCCAAGTCTTTTTAAATCATTGTACACCTTTCCGAAATAATTATTGGTTTCTTTTAAATGGTTATCTTTATCATGAACGTCTTTGATAATAAAAGGATTTAATTTTATAGCAATGATATCTCTTTTACCTAAAAATTTTTTTAATAAAATAGTAAAATTTTTTAATAAATCATAATTATTATAATTGAGTAAAAATCCTCTAGGAGCATAAGCATAATTAAAACCATTACTTTTTTGAACAAGAATTAAAGAAGCAGCAATAACTTTATCATTATCTACCATTCCAACAAATAAAGTACCGAACCCCTGACGTGCTATAACATTGGCATATTCTACTGTCTGATATAGAGAATGAACATTAAAACTATTGGTAAAATTTTCAAATTCAGTTGGTGTTAATTGTTTCATTTTCATCATATGCATATCTCCCCATTTCAGGAATATTATATCATGCCGCAGACTATGTCCGCAACCTAACTATCAAAAATAACCCA
>CANPBV010000014.1 GCA_947572405.1 uncultured Mycoplasmatota bacterium
TAAATATCTATTTTATATGATGAAACAAAAATATAAAATCAAAAAAAGAAGCAATTTTAAGCTTCCAATATTTTTACCTTTTGTGAAATTTGTGTAGCATTTGCTGCATCTTGTAAACCATTCCAAACAGCATTAGATTTGTTCAATTTTAGAGTATCCATTAAAATAGATTTCAATTCTGGGTCCTTTACATACTGGAGTGTAGAAGCTAATTTAAACTTAGAATCTTGCTCTCTTGGAAATCCAGTACATAAAATATTTTCACGACCCGCATAACTTTCTGATTGAATTTTTAATTTTGTATAGGCAATCTCTCCGTTCTGCATATCAATTGTGTAGTATACAATTTGTTCATTTATATTTCCACAAACAAGTCTACTATTTTCTCCAACCCCTAAACACTCTTTTAAACGTTCCATACGAACTTCTCCATTGCTTACAAATTCTATTCCTCTAATAGTTCCCGTTTTTTGGTCTAATAATCCTAACATACTATAAAATTTTATATTTTCAGAATAATCATACATAATTCCATTTAATATTACTACTTGTTGTTCCATTTCCATCTTCCTTTCTCATATGAGTGCCACTTTTACAATAGGACAAAAAAGAAAGTGAACTACTTTCTTATTGTTTTACTGAAGGAGAAGCCAATGTATAAACTGGATATGACCAATCTGAAGATAAACATTCTACAGAAATTTGAATTCCTCTCCAAACACCATTATTATTAGCCTTCATTAAAATAGCTTCTGTCAATTCATATAAAGGATCAAATTGATTTGTAGGCTCTACCATGTCTTTGACACCTAAAAGTCGATTGAATACAATAACCTGATAGCGGTTTACTGGTCGTTGAACGTTTCTACTAAGTCTTCCATCAATCAAAACTTTTTCTTTTCCACTGAAACGATTCTCACTACTATTGAGCTCAAAATGACCCCAAAAAATATCGTTTGTCTCTGACATCCCCTGATATCTTAACATTTCACCATTATAATAACCAGCAACCAAAGAAAACCCTGATTGAACTTGATATTTTCCATAAATATATCGTAACAATTCATCGTAATCCCCGATATTACATTCGTCATCAAATACTTCAATTCCTTTAAATACTCCAGTGGAAGGCTCCAATATTCCCACTATTTTTAATTGTTGCTTTTCTGACGATAAATAATTTTTATGATAACCATCTAATATGATTAAGGTCCCTTTCTCCATAAAATTCCCCCTTTTTGACACATCGTTTTCCATTGTAACACGTTTTAATTATTTTTGCAAATCGTTCAAGGTAGCACTTAAAAAATTTATGAAAAGAGATTGGCAAAAAAGAGGTCTTATTATAAATACATTTCATGATGATTCCTACCCAGATTTTATTTACCATTTTTTTAGTTTTATAATCTTTCCCATATTTTAAAAGAAAATATGGACTTCACCTATTTTTATGGCCTTTTTCGGGCATTTACCCTAAAAATCATTTCTCTATCCATTCCTTGCCATCTACCATTCTAGTTACTAGCATGGACGAAGTAAGATCTCCTGTTACATTCAAACAAGTAGCTGGTGGATCTACTAGCCACGCAATCGTGGCAATAATTGGAAATGCACTTGCAGGAAAATTATAAAGACTTACAATTAACATTTCTCCTATAAGTCCTCCACCCGGAATTCCAGACATCACAACTCCACTTAGTACAGCAATCAATAAAGCGATTAAATAAGTATCGAATCCAGTAAATGGCATTCCAAAAATACCGAATAAAAATACAATTTTTAAAATTGCTGCCATACTAGAACCTTCCATGTGCATAGTAGCTCCTATCGGCATGCAGATTTCTCTGATATCTTTTGGTACCCCCATATTTTCTGCGGCTTCTAAGTTAGAAGGCAAACTTGCCAAAGATGATTGTGTTGCTAAAGATGTAAGGGCTGGCGCAAAAGCATTTCGATAAAAACTCTTAATTCCTTTCTTTTTATGGGAACAATAAGCATAAATCGTATACATAATAAAGAAATATAAAATACACATTCCATAATATAATGCCATACTTCTGGCGTAACTACCTAGTAAATTAGGGCCAAATTCTCCAACCAAAGTTGCAAAATAAGCACCTAGCCCAATCGGGGCATAATACATAATGATACCAATAAATTTCATCATCACTTTTGATAACGTTTCTAATCCAGAAGCAATTTTTTTTCCTTCTTTTCCAAGTAAACTAATACTAATCCCAAAAATAATAGAAAAGATAATCAGTGGTAACATATGGTCTTTTGATAACAATGATGTAAAATCAGTTACAGTGACCATCTCCACAATTTTACTTCCAATATTTACAGCTTCCTTTGTTTCAGGAATAAAAGGAATACTAGCTCCCCCTACTGGATCTATGATAAGTGATACAATAAGCATTAATACCGCTGCTATAAAACTAGTGAATAAAAAAGTTGCAAATAAATATTTTAAAATATGCCCTAATCTTTTCATGTTAACCATATTTGCAATAGACGATGAAATCGTAAAGAAAACAAGCGGTACTACTAATGTATACATTAAATTTAAAAATATATCGCCAAATGGTTTTAAAACTGCTGTATCTTCCTTAAAAATTACACCAATTAATGAACCAATTAACACGGAGCCAATCAAGATGAGTGGGAAAATAAACGGTTTTAACTTCTTCATACATCTAACCTCCTATAGCAATATATGTGACATAAAAAAAAACATTCCTATGAATGTTTTAATGTATATGGATTTTTTGTCTCTATTTCTCCCATTGTTGGCGCTAAATCTTTTGCTTTTACAATACCAGTTATAACCCCATCCGCGTTCACTGGACTTCCTGATGATTTGCGTAAAAGAAAATTTTCTCCAACTGTTTTCCCAAGTATTGCTCTTCCCATTGGAGAAGCCAATGTTACATTCGTAATTCCTGAAATTTCGCTCAAACCATCAATTTGAATTCTCATATCCATAGGTTCTTCTCCCTCATATGTAACTTGAGCTGCAACAATGTCCCCTACTTGAACATTCATTTTATCTGACTGTCTATCTATTCTAAGAATATCAGCCCCACATAATATATCAGCAATTTCTTGTTGTGCTTTTCCCAAACGTATTAATTCATGTTGAAGAGAAGTAGAAGTAGAACCGCAATCTAAGACTCCCTCATCACGAATTGCCTCACCATATAGTTTATTTACTTTTTTAATTTCTTGTTCTATCCTCTGTAACTGTTTCCTCAAAGCATTTGCTTTTGCCTCTGTAATTTGTTTTTTCATATCTAGAAAACCTCCCTATGCAGATATTATAACACTTTCAACCAAATTAAAAAAGGGGTCTTTATAAAAATTCTAACATTAACCATTCTGGCTTTAAAAATAAAAGTATTCCAATTAATAACATCATCAATCCCCCTATTAAATGAGAATATTTCGCATATTTATTTGAAATTCCTGTTACCTTCATAGTAATCATCGCCATAAAAAATATACATAAGTCATCAATCAAAAAGAACAAAATGTAAAGAAAAATATAAAGAGCATACTCCATATTGGTTAGATGGTTAAGCGCTAATACCTGCGTAAAAATAAGGGGCAATCCTGCAGAACATGCAAGTTCAACAAGATTTACGGAAACCGCCAATGCAATGACACCAAAAAAGGCAAACACAAATTTTTTTTCTGAAGTAATTTTTTTGATCCGAGATAACGTTTCTTTCCTTTTTGCTTCTTTTACAACCGTACAACCAGCTTCCTTCGCTTTCAAGAAACTATAAAGATTCCATATTCCAGCTACTAGAGCAATCACTGCGATCAATTTTTGAATCCACATAATAGAAGTAATGGAAATCGCAATTTTTAACCAAGATACCATAAATAATAAATAAATGAGAGCTGAAGTAATTAAAAAGGTCAGCCCTAAAATCCACATTTTTTTACGGTCTTTCATTCCAATTAACATGCTAATTAAAAAAAGCAACACCCACATAGCACATGGATTAAAACCATCAATAAAGCCTAATAAAGTGGCAAGTAACGGAAGTGATACCTGTTTTGGATTAATTTCACCTAGAAAAGGAACCGTAATTGGGACTTTTTCCTCTTCTTTTTTTTCTTGCACATTTTCTCCTTCGAAAATCGGTTCTCCATTTTGAATGGCTTTCACCACATCTACGCTTTCTTCATACGAATATTTTTCTATAAAATGTTCTATCTGTCCTGCGATATTCTCATTATAACCAGTAAGGCCTATTTCCCCAATTACTGTATAAGGAACATAATTATTTTCGGTCCCCAAAACTTTTTTTACTTGACCTAATAAATCTGAATTTTCCGGGTTCTCTGTTACTTCTAACATCTCAATTTCTAAATTTAAGTATTTGCTTTTAATACTATTTAGATATTCTTTTTCGGCTGCACAATGGGGACAGCTATTTGAATAAAATAAATAAAGTTTCACCTTTTCTAGTGCTTTACTAGTAGTTGGAAAAAGAAGGCCAAAAACAATAAGAAATCCAAAAAATAATTTTAATAATTTTCCTTTATATTTTGACTTAGCCATACGAAAACCTCCTCTATTGTTTTTTCACCAACCAATCTAGATTGTTCTAAACCATTTTGTTCCAAAATGAGAACTGGCAATTTGTCTTCCACCTGATAGGAAGTTGCCTCTGGATCAAAGTCCAAGTCATACTCTACCCATTCTAGATTTGGATATTTCTGTTTTGCTTTTGTCCATACTTTTTTCATAATGAGACAACTACTGCACCAAATCGCACTAATCCCAATTATTTTCATTCCTTTTCCTCCTTAATAATAAGCCCCAGTATTGGGAAAAAACAAACTGCCTGATCAGTTGTTACAATTGCTCCTTTTAAATCTATTAAGTTTACAAAAATGCCTTCTATTTCATTGCTTCTAAAATCGATTTGATTCCAGGAAGTATTATGAAAATCAGCTTTTATAAATCGATTATTTTTCAATATCACATGCTCTAATTTTACATTTGAAAAACCAGCTTCAGTAAAATCACTTTCTATTAACGTAGTATGTTTTAAAGTACTATCATTAAAATTGCTATAGTTTGATTTGGAACTAAGAATTGTCACATCTATACATGTACTTCCACTCATATCAGTTCCCATGAGGTTACAGCTTTCAAAAGATGTTTTAATAAAACTGGAACCATAAAAATTAGAATTTGAAAAATTACATTCTTTAAAATTGACATTTTGAAATCGGATTCCTTCAAAGTTCCCATCAAATATCATTTTTTCAAATGTGCAATTTTGAAATTCAATATAATGATGAAAATCTGTAATGGTCTCTTCTTTTAATAGGCAATCAGAAACACATTCTAAATCTTTAATTTCCCTTACTGTTTTCGTTTCTTTCATTGGTAAATGATAACCTTTCTAAAACTTCCTTTAGTGTATCCATAAAGAAAGAAAGTTCTTGTTTCGTTGTCTTATATGAAATACTAACACGTAAACTACTCATTGCATATTTCTCATTATGAGTGACCGCCATGACTGCAGATGAGGAACTGCCACTTTTAGAGCAAGCAGTTTGGGTTGAAATGAAAATATCTTTTTCTTCTAGGGCATGTTGCAAAGTTTCTGGTTTTATTCCAGGAACACTAAAATTTAAAATATGGGGAATGGCCTTTTCACTACTATTGATATGTATTCCATCGATCTGTTTTAATTCCTCTCTCAAATAAACATTTAGTGCTTTTACTTGTTCCTTTTTCTGTTCTAAATTCTCTAGTGATAGGCGAAGTGCTTTTGCCACTGAAACAATTAATGCCAAAGCAGGAGTGCCACTTCGGTAAACGGTTGTGCTTTTTCCACCATGAATGAGCGGTTCAAAAGAGATTCCTTCTTTTTTGATAAGAACTCCAACCCCTTTCATTCCATAAAATTTATGGGCTGAAAAACTAATGAAATCCACATCTTCTAAGGATACTTCTATTTTTCCAATACTCTGTGTCATATCGACATGAAAAAAACATTTTGGATATGATTTTAATAACTTCCCTATTTTTTCTATGGGTTGTATTACACCTAATTCACTACTGACTGAGGCTATCGTGACTAAAATGGTGTCATCTCTTAATAGCGATTTGAAATGTTCCAAATCAATTTCTCCATTTTCGTTTACTTTCACAAAGTCAACTTCAAAGCCCAGATTTGTTAAATATTGTAAGGGAGCGATTACGGAAGAATGTTCAAGCGCAGTCGTGATAATATGTTTTCCACGATTTTGATATTTAAAGGCAACTCCTTTTATCACTGTATTATTCGATTCTGAAGAACCACTTGTATAAATTATTTCGCTTGGTTTTACTTTTAAAAGTGACGCTACTTGGTTGGTTGCTTCTTCGATTAATGCTTTTGCTTCTATTCCCAAACGATGTAAGGAATTAGGATTTCCAATAAAATTTTTGCAAACTTTGAGATAACTCTCCAATACTTGTTCTTCTACTGGTGTCGTTGCCGAATAATCTAAATATATCATTGTTATCACCATTCAAAGTATAACATAAAAAAAGCAGAAACAACAGAATTTTCCACTTTTATTTTTATATTTTTATATTCTTCCATTTTGTATTTAGAAACTCAAATCTTTGGTTCGATTGTACTATCACTTGGTACCCTATCACAACTTCCTTGGAATCCTATTTAGAGCTATATATGAGATGATAAGGATATCCCCTTTTATCAATATTATCTAAATTTAGGTTTAAATCTTTAGCTAATTGAAGTAATTTATCATATTCGTTCATAGCGCTTTCATCATAATTTTTAACTTCTATTTCTATAAAATATCCTAAATTTTCTACATAATCTAATGCAATTTCATATGTATTTAAGTAAAAATATGTAGCTCTTACTTTATTAACTATTGTGATTTCTTCCATTCCTAGAATTTTAAAAATTTTATCTAAATTAACTTCATTATCTATTTCAACTTCATATTCATTACAATACATATTGTTGTACCAATTTTTGTAATTTAGTATTTTTTTATTACCTCTTATTCCTATTCTAAGCCATTCGTTTATCATTTTTTTACCATCATTTAGACACTTTCTATGAGTCGGCTGATAATATACATCAATTTGTTTACTCTCATTTAAAAATTTCAATTTTATGAAATTCATTTTTTGAAAGTTTTATTTTTATCTCTGTTTCTATATCATTTTTCTTTGTATTTCCATAAATTAAGTAACTCGCATTACAATTAAATAACTCGCTTAATTTAATTATAGTTTCTAAACTGGGTTCTGTTCTATTAGATTCCCAACTTGAAATTGTTTTATCAGTTACAAAAATTTTATTTGCCAAATCATTTTGAGTCCATTTTTTATTTTTTCTCAAATCTGCTATTCGATTTCCTAAATTCATTTTTATCACTAAATTAATTGTATCATAATACAACATGCTATATACTCTACATTTTGTAGAATGATAGTCGTTATTTGATTTTGTCAAATTGCAAGTTTGTTTTCTATACTGACAAAATTTAATATAAAATCATTGTTTTAAGAACAAATGCTTGCTATAATAAATTTAGGAACATTTAATAAGTTGGGGGGAGCCAAACTTCATAAAAGAAGGAAAGCGATACAATGAACAAGAAAGATTTCTTAATCTTTGCTCTAGTAATTATTATCTTCCTTTTACTATTATTGTTATTTATAACCTTAATATAAAAGAAAACCACCTAACTCTAGCATAGATTTAGGTGGAACCAAATACATGGTGACACTCAACACTGCAATATTGAATGTTCCATTTTTTATTTTATGCAAGTTTCCTTGACATATTCATCATAACATAAAAACGCACCTCTATCAAGTACGTTTTTTTAATTACTACTCGAAAAGTTCGAGTTTTCTATCAATCTGGTAGTCTGTATGGGATTTGAACCCACGTATGCCACCTTGAGAGGGTGGTGTGTTAAACCACTTCACCAACAGACCATAAGAGTATCTTTCTTTCAAAAGACATTCTTATTTTATCACTAATTTTTTTTTTTGACAATGTTTCCATCAAATTTTACAACTTTTTTTATTGGCAAATCTGTTATTGAAACAACACTGATTCTTGTATCTATATTTCTAATATTATAAATTTATAAAATAGATAATTTGAAATACAGTCTTTTTGGTATTGGAAATTACACTAACACTTCCGTTAGCACTTTCAATAATCTTTTTAGAAAGAGAAAGTCCAATTCCAATACTATCTGCTTTTGCATTCTTTCCTTTATAAAAGCGTTCAAAAATATGCGGAAGATCCTGCTCATCCATAGGATTTCCAACATTTTCTATTTGTATTCTAACATAAAGGGGTGTGTTTATGACATGGACTACAACTTTTTCATTGGCAACAGAATGTTCAACACTATTCTTTAAAATATTGGTAATTGCTTCTACTTGCCACTTAAAATCGCAAACAATTTTACTTTCTTTATTAGAATATATTTCTATACAAACATTCTTTAAATCACATAATAATTTCACGTTTTCTTTTGCTTCTTCTAATAATTTCCATACCGAAACAGACTCTTTTTGAAACTCGACAGTATTAGAATCTAACTTGGCCAATTTTAGTATCGTACCAACCAAAAACTGAATATTCATGATTTCCCTTTTGACATCATGTAGAAATTCATTTCGAACCTCACTTTCCATATTTGGATGATCGCCCAAATTATCTAACATGACTAAAATAGAAGTTAATGGAGTTTTTATTTGATGAGAAATATCGGATAAAGAATGTTTTAATTCTAATTTGCCTTTTTTTGAATTTTCTGCTTCTTCTTTTAATAATAATGTTGTCTTATAAATTTCATGTTTTAAAATGGAAAGTTCATCTTCAGAAACCGTATCCATAGTTAACTCATAGTTTTTATGATTAATCTGTTCTACCAGTTTTATAATAGATTCAAGCTCCCTATCTTGCTCATTCTGATATTCAAAAAATGCTTTTTGTAATATCCATAAGAATAGGACAAAAACAAACAAGTTTATGATGATACTGCAATAGAACTCTTTATCATTTTCTAGTATAATTGCCTCTTTTTTTAAATTGATTCCATATTCATTTACAAATGATGTTTCACAATTTTCACAGTTTAATATTTCCATCAATTCATTTTTTGAAATACTAGGATATTGTTCTACTACTTTTGTTAATATTGCATTCACTTTTTTATTTGTATTTTTCCTATAGTTGTGATAAGTTTGAACTTGTATAAAAAGAAAGAACACCCAGAATAAGATGAATAATAAACCAGTCTTTTTTAAGTATCGCTTTACTAATTCTTTATTCTCCATTTCGATCAATCCTATATCCTATTCCCTTTATGGTTATAATAATATCGCTTCCTAATTTTTCCCTGATTCGTTTCAAATAGACGGTTACTGTATGGTCATCCACTTCATTTCCTGTCCATCTCCAAATACTATCCAATAACATATTTCTGGAAACTACTTTTCCTATGTTGAGAAAAAGTAAGTGTAAAAGTTTTAATTCTAAGCTGGTTAATTCTATTTGTTCATCATTCCTATAAACTGCCATTTTTTCTATATCAAAAATAATCTCTTTTACTTTTATCCTACTCGCATTTTGGTTTCGAAGGAAAATTCTGGAAATACGCGCTAATAATTCTTTGGTTGAAAATGGTTTTGTAATATAGTCTTCTGCTCCCATCATCAACCCTTTTACAATATTTTCTTCTTCATCTTTTGCTGTTAAAAATATGGTTGGAATATTTTTTATAGAAGCATTTTTTTGGTAGAGAGAAAAACCATTCCCATCTGGTAATACAATATCTAATAGAATAAGGTCTACTTCCTTTTCGGCTAAAAACTGTTCCGCCTCTTTCACTGTTTTTTTTACATCTAATTCATAGTTATTCTCTATGAATGCATATTCTAATCCTTTGATAATAGTTTCATTATCCTCCACTAATAAAATTTTCATACCTTTTGCTCCTTTTTTTTAGTATAACATAAAAAGGCAAAAAGCCTTTATATATTTTCATTTCTAATAGTTTCTATCATATTCTGTTTATTTATTTTAAAAAAAGAATAATGCATTACTAAATATACAAATAAAAATATAAAAATAGCGGAAATCAAGATAGAAAAATACGGAAAACAAAATGGTTCATGAAGAATATTACGACTGATAATCAGACTTCCTAATATTCCCAAACAAGATCCAATCACAAGCGATTTTACAGAATAAAATATGGTTTCTAAAATGATCATTTGATAAAATTCTTTTTGTGTCATGCCAATACTTTTTAAAATGGCAAATTCATTTTGGCGCAAATGAACATTGAAAGTAACCGTATTCAAAATATTAATAATCGCAATACCTGCTATAATCCCCAAAAAACAATATAAAAGTAATTGAAGAAGATAGAAAAAAGAATATTCTCTTTTCTGAGATTTGGCGTAATTATACACTTCTAATTTTTCATTTATATTTACAATATCCTCATATGTTTGATATGCATTTTTAGCGTCAATTCCTATGGAAGTAAGTTTAAAATTCATAGCTGGATAATCAGAGAGTGACACGATAAGCTTCGATCCTGTTTCATGCGTTGTTACACTAGATGGAATAAGGGAAGTTACTTTAGCAACTTCAAATTCCATTTTTTCCCCATGGTAAATGCCTTCTATCGTATCGTTTTGTTCATATGTATAGTCTCTTCGACAATCATTTTTTGTCTGTTCACAACTTGAAAACATATCCACTAAAATTCCTTTCTTTTTCATTTTTGAGCTATCTAAATTTAATTCTTTTAAATAGTTCTGATAGGTACTATCATCTAAAGCCACAACTGGTAGGTTTGCATGTCCACTGACACAATGTATATGGCCTTGATTATCCTGCATACAATCTCCATCTTGTATGATAGAAAAAAATGGATGATTTATAATTTTACTTAAATCATATATTTCTAAATATCCATCTGATTTGTTGTTGGAATGATAAAGATATCCACTATAGTAAGCGTTATAGCGACTACGAATGCCTTTTAGATTTTCTAATTGTTTTAATTCTTCCTCATTTAATAAATTGATATTTTCTACAAAGATATTATAATC
Source organism: uncultured Mycoplasmatota bacterium (assembly GCA_947572405.1). Classification (GTDB taxonomy): domain Bacteria; phylum Bacillota_I; class Bacilli_A; order RF39; family UBA660; genus MGBC102946. The sequence continues at coordinate 11,147 of CANPBV010000014.1, forward strand.
TTTGATATCAAATCCTTTCTTAGCTTTTTCTAAAGCATCTTCAATAAGCGAGTTAGTCAAAATAAAGACAAACACACAAACAATGAGGGAAATTACGGTTGCACGATATTTTTTCTTGCTTCTTTTTAGGTTTTTGTAAGCAATTACTCCCCCTATTTTCATAGACTTTCTAATCCATTTTGGAACTTTTATTTTTTTTGAATGAATTCCTCCACTATTTTTTAATACCTCAATAGGAATCATTTTTTTTAACTTTCGAATTGCATGATTCGAAGAAAAATATATATTCATAATGCTTAACAGTGTAGCTACTAGAATGGGTAAAAATGATAAATGAACTTCTAAATATTGGATATTTTCAAAATAGTATTCTCCGACAATAATGTTCATTCCGAAAAATAAAAGATGAATTAGCACTATTCCAAATACAATACCAAGTGGTATTCCAATAATCCCTAATAGGAAACCTTCTAAGGTGACACTTCTTCTTATTTGTTTTTTTGTAGCACCTATGCTCCTTAGCATACCATATAACTTCAGTTTTTCAGCAATTGAAATCATAAAGGCATTCTTAATGCAGAAAATACTCATAAGTAAAATAATAAATAAGACCATAGATCCTATCCCAAAAGTAATCTTTATATTCGGGTTTTCAAAATCAAAGTTTTCCATTTGTAATATAAATTCATTTCGCTCACAAATATGGTTACAATATTTTTTTTCGATTTGTGGTAATATATTTTTATAATCTTGTGATTTTTTTAATACAAGATAAGCTTCCATTGTGACATATTCTTCTGTATTTCCTACTAATGCATAGGGCCTACCATTCCCATATTCTGCGAAACCAACAATTTTATACGTTTTCTGAACATAATTTGGTTCTTCTTGATCAGCGCTTTTATAGTAAGACATATCAATATCCAGTGTAATCGTATCTCCAATATTATAGGAAGTATCTTTTATACTACGATAAAAGAATATGATCTCATCTTCTTTTTTTGGATATCTCCCACTTACCAATTGATAGCCTAGTTGTTTTGAAACAAGCTCATCCATAGATAAAATTAGGTAGGAGACATTTTCTTTTTGGTTGTTTTCTATTTCAGTAATCCCAACATAAGAAACGGGATATACGCCTTTCAAATCACGATTTAATTCTAGAGTCCTAATATCATTTTTGGTTAGGGAACCTATATGCATATGATAATATCCAAATAAACTAGTATTATCAGCAATGATAATATGATAAAAGCTAGAAAATAAAAACAAGACAGTACAGATCAGCGTGGTTCCTAAAGCAATTCCAAGGATAGTTGCAAAGGTCCTTTTTTTATTCAGTTGCAAGTTCTTAAAAACGATTCTTTTTAGAGCCTTCATGTTATTTCACCTCTATTATTTTTCCATCTTCTAGCTTTATCATTCGGTCTGCAAATGACGCCATTTCTAAGTTATGTGTAATCATGATAATGGTTTGCTTATATTGTTGATTGGCTTTTTTGAGTAACTGGATAATTTCATCACTGGCCTTACTATCCAAGTTTCCTGTTGGTTCATCTGCTAGAATGATTGCAGGATTCGTAATTAAGGCTCTGCCAATGCTGGTTCTCTGTTGTTGCCCTCCTGATAACTCATTTGGCAAATGTTTTCTTCGATTTTCTAATCCCAATAATTTTAATAATTGTTCTATCTTTTCTTTTTCTATTTTGCGGTTATCCAAGTCCAATGGTAAAGTGATATTTTCTTCAACGTTTAAAATTGGAATTAAATTATAAAATTGATAAATGAGTCCTACTTGTCTCCTTCTAAATATGGCTAATTTGTCATCGTCAAAGTCATAAATATCTTTTCCTTCTATATAAACATGACCACTAGTTGGTCTATCCACTCCACCAATTAAATGAAGCAATGTTGATTTTCCACTTCCACTTGCTCCTACTATTGCCACAAATTCTCCTTTTTTTATAGAAAAGGAAACATTATCTAAGGCTAATACCTGATTATCTTTTCCTCCATAAATTTTAGTTAAATTTTCGACTTTCAATATTTCCATATAAACACCTCTTATTTTTAGTATAAATGAGCAAAGTTACAACTAGGTTACAAAAAGAAAAAAATCTAAACAATTTTAGATTTTTTAAAAACTATTTTCGATACAACTATCATAATACTCATCGTCAAACCAATACCCAGAAATACATCGATCATCAGACCATTTTCCGTCTGCTTTTATACAACAAGATTTTCTAGCTGAATGATTTACAGGATTTTCTGTTTCTGTCCATTCATCCATAATCGCAATAAAGAACCAGAAAAACATAATGAGTGCGAAACCAGCTACTCCTACTACAACTGCAATTACTAAGTTTTTATCCAAATCTTTCGGAGCAGATGTAGAACGATTACTTACTTTTTTCCCACAATTTAAACAGGCATAAGCTCCCTCTTTTAATTCTTTTCCGCAGTTACTACAAAATTTTGGCATAAAATCACTTCCTATTAATAGTATAACATAGAAAAAAGAAATATGTTATCTATAAACCGATTTCTTTATAATTTTTGCGTTCTGTGACCATAGTTAAAAAGGTATCTCTATCACGAAGCTGTTAAGGAAATTATCACAATCTCAAGATACCGTTTTATGAAACTTTTCACTGGGTTTTGCTATTTTTTTCTTAAGTAATCCTATTATGAGTGTCACTTATTCATTACTCTTTAAGGATTCTACCATATCTATCTTCTTTAAGTTAAAGTGCGTTATTTTACTCACAATAATCGTAAATAAAATAGCAATAAAAACGGATATTACATAACTAAGTGGCTTAATATGTCTTACAAACATCAAGAAATCAGGCTCACAAGTACTAATCACATAATGACATAAGTAAAGTCCCCCAAATAATCCTAATGCAATGCCAACAATGGTGATAAAATAATTTTCATTGGTAATATAGGCATCCACTTCTTCATCATAAAATCCTAATACTTTTAAAGTAGAAATTTCTCTTTTCCGCTCACTAATATTAATAGAAGATAAATTATATAAAATAACAAAAGCTAACATGGCTGATGAAATAATTAAAATAATCACAACTGAATTTAAGGAATTCAGGGTATCTTCTAAAATTCCAGTACTAGTTTCTTTGGCAATAATATAAGAAACACTTTCTTGTTTCATAATTTCTCGGTCAAATTTCTTATTGTAATCCATATTATTTTTGATAAAGATGACATTCGTGTCATAAGTACCAAATAGTTTTTGGTATGTTTCCCTGGTAAGATAGACATAATGGTTTACATAGTTTTCTACGATATGAGAAACCCTAATTTTTTTATATTCTCCATGAATGAGGAAAGAGCCCATATCTCCTACTTTGATATTTAAAAGTTTCGCCAACTTTTCACTGACCACGATTTCATCATTTTTTAGAGTCACTTCTTTTCCATCATTTAATCTAATAGCTGGCTTTAAATCATCTTTTGGCGCTATTAGTTGTACTTCTAAGCTTTCTTTTTTTCCGTTATAAAATTCTAAGACTTCATAATGTCCTTCAACAATCGCATCAATTTCAGCATTTCCTTGTAATAACTCCAATAAAGTGTCTTGATTGGTTCCTGTTTTTAAGAAAATCATACGATCATAAGTAAAGACATGGTTGTAGTGTAAGTTGACAACATCTGCAACGGCATCTTTTACTCCAAAGCCAACTAATAATAAGGCTGTGGACCCAGCTATTCCAATGATCGTCACTAAAATTCTTTTTTTATACCGAAAAAGATTTCGAATCGAAATTTTGATTGAAAATGGAAGTTTTGTCCAAATTGGAAAACGTTCTAAAAAAATCTTTTTTCCGATCCTTGGCGCTTTTGGACGCATTAAATTACTTGGCTTTTCTCTTAATATGAAAAATGATGTTACAATTGAGGCGCCACAAATACAGAAGGCAGAAATGGAATATCCAATCATTGCATATCCCAAATGAAATTCACAAATAAAGAATGGGATTTGAAACATTGAGGTATAAATATCCCAAACAATGGTAGGAAAAAGTCGAAACCCAATCAGCATACCTAATATTCCACCTATTGTAGTAGCTAAGAAGGCATAAAAGAAATGTTTTAAATAAATATGAATATTTGAAAATCCAAGGCCTTTTAATGTTCCGATATCCAGTCGCTCTTCTTCTACCATTCTGGACATAGAAATTAAGCTAATTAAAATAGCAACTACGAAAAATACGAGTGGGAAAACGGTTCCAATTTGACCGATATTGAAGGAAGCATCTATAAATGCTGCATAGCCCTGATTATCCGTTCTGTCAAAAATATGCCAAACGGATTTTACAAATCCTGCTTCTTTGGTCTCTAGGCTAATCATTGTATCGCGATAAAGTTCTTCATATCTAGCAGCTTCTCTCGCCTTTTGAATTGTTTTTAATTTTTCTTTTCCTTCTTCTACTTTTTTTAGATATAAGGTACTATTTGTTGTAAGATTTTCTGTATCTTTTAAACGGATATAAATACTAGTGTAATTGGCAAAAGAAAATAATTCGTCTAGGGCATAAAAGTAATAATCTAGAGCTCCGTTTCCAATATTTGTAGTACCACGATTACCAGAAAAATATAAGGGACTTTCTACAACTCCCACAATTTTAAAAGTGGTATTAGAAAACTCTTTATCGGGAATTGTAATGGTATCCCTTAATTTTAATTTATGGTTTTCCAAAAAGGCTTTTTCGACTACAATTTCATTTCTACTTTTAGGGGCAGTTCCTTCTACAATTTTAATTTTATTTATGTCATTGATAGATAACACTCGGACTATTTTTTCATTTCCATCAATTTCAACCATTTTATCAAGATATTTGCTTCCAATAATTTTATCCGCTATTTCTAAATCTTCTATTGCTTTTCTATCCTGTTCTGTTAAACCCAAAGTAGAGACAATTTCGATATCATAAAAAGAGGCCTCATCCAAATAGGTATCTAGGGTTTTTATCATATCTGGACTAGTCGCTTTGATTCCAACAAAAAATCCAACTCCAAGTAATGACAAACAAAGTAATGAGAAAAATTTCTTTTTTGTATTCCTAATTGTTCTAATTGTACTTAAAAATAATTTGTTTTTCATATTACCACTCTATCTCATCAATGGATTTTGGATGCTTATTTAAAATGATATCCCCTACTTTTCCACTATTGAATTTGATTATTTTGTCGGCCATTTCTGCTATTACACTATTATGGGTAATTACTACAACTGTCATTTTTTCTTTTCTACAAACGTTCTCTAAAAGTTTTAGGATTTGTTTCCCCGTTTTATAATCAAGCGCTCCTGTTGGTTCATCACACAATAATAGTTTTGGATTTTTGGCGATTGCCCGAGCAATGGATACTCTTTGTTGTTCACCACCTGATAGTTGAGATGGAAAATTATAGAATCTGTTTTTAAGTCCAACACGACTTAGTATTTCTTTTGGATCTAAATGATCATGACAAAGTTGAACTGCTAATTCTACATTTTCCAAAGCTGTTAAATTTTGTATCAAATTATAAAATTGAAACACAAAACCAATATCATTTCTACGATATTTGGTCAAGTTACGGGTCTTTAATTTTTCAATATGCTCCCCATCTACAATAATTTCTCCTGAAGAGGCATTATCCATTCCCCCTAAAATATTTAAACAGGTCGTTTTCCCTGCTCCAGATGGACCTAAGATAACAACCAATTCTCCTTGATTAATTTCAAAGGATACTTTATCTAGAGCTTTCATTTTAATTTCTCCCATTTGATAAGTTTTACTTACATGTTTAAATTCGATATATGCCACGTTATCATCTCCATATTAATATCATTATTACATAAAAACCCCAATAGGGGAAGTTTTTTGATTGCGCTAAAACGCTTTTATTCAAAATATCTAGTGTTTGTATACAATTTATTTAGGGACTAATAAAGTAATCCATTTTGATTTAACATTATGAAACTGGCACATTATATATGTAACATAAAAGACTCTTAAAAAAATATAGACACAACAAACTGTTACATTATTTTATATTCATATATTTATTTAGGATTTGTTTTATCTCATCTTTTGTAATTGGAACGCCAATAGTATCACCAAAGCCAATATTGATATAGGTATCTTTTGTTTCTATATCCTCATGTTTTGTCATGAGCACTACTGGAACCTTAAAACTCTCAATAGTTTTTAATTTTTCAAATGTATGAATACTACTTAATTTTGGCAATGTTTCATCCATTAAAATAAGTTGATAATTCTCTTTGTTTCTAACTTTTTCTAAGCATGCTTGGCCATTTTTTACAACATTATAATCCACATGAAACTTTTTAAGTAAGGATATTAGTTTCTTTTCTATTTTTTCATCTGATGTAACAATTAATACACAGTCCTGATTGACATAAATATTTTCATATTGTGCGACTGCCTTTGTCACTTCTGTTTTTTCCTTCATTGGAATCTTTTGATCAATCACAACAATAAACTTTGTTCCCTTTTCAATTTGACTGGTTACTGTTATGGTTCCACCAATTAAGTCTATCAAAGTTTTTATAAAGACTAAATTTTTCTGGCTATCATCAATTTCGTGATTTTCATAAGCGTCTACCTTATTTTTATCAAATATATGGTTTAGTTGATCTGCTGTCATTCCCCTTCCAGAATCTTCTACAACGATAATTAAACGACATACATCATATTTTACTACAGCATTTACATTAAACTCTATAAATCCGTCTCTAGTATAAGTTGCAGCATTTTCTAATAATGTACTTACGATTTGTTTGATTCTTAACGAATCCCCACTTAAATATTCAGGCACACTTTGATCATAATTAAAACGTAATTCCACATTTTTTTCTTTCAATTGTAGTTTAATTATACGCGCTAGTCCTCCAAATAAATTAGATGGTTGATACTTATGATTTTCAATTGTAATTTTTCGATTTTCTAATTCTGATATATTTATTACACTATTTACTAATGAAAGTGCATTTTTGACTGAATACTTAATTTCCATTAAATTAGCTTTGATCGCTTCACTATCATTTTCCATAATTGCATCTTTACTTAGACGACTAATTTCCCTGAGAGGTTCACGTAATTGTTGTGTAATATTAAATAAAAATGTTGATTTTTCATTATTAGAATTTTCTGCATATTCTTTGGCCTTATGAAGTTCACGCAATAATTGGATATCGGGATTTTCAATTGTAAAATACATCATAAAGGATACAAAGGTTTCCATACCAGTCATTAGGATAATACCTGGATTTAACATTTGAATTGTAGCCACTATAGCTCCAAATACAATGAATACAAACAATGGCAAATAACGTTTTTGCATTATATTCTTAAAATTGCTTAACAAACTTCGTAGCCAAGCAATAATACAAACTCCACTTGCCAAATAAATAATATTAATACTAGCTCCATAGGTATAACCACCTATACCATCATAGAAAACATGCATTGGAAGTAAAAACATTGCAATAATTAAAATCCAATAAATGATAATCCATTCTCTTTTAATACTTTTTATTAAATGCCTCTGTTTTTCTCGTTGCTTTTGATAGGAAATAAAACGTATATAGACAGTAAATATTACAAGCCAGGTAATTAAGTAGACCAAATATAAACGCAATATAGTAAATGCAATCAAAGGTGCTGAATCAGTTATTTTTAATGCCCAATGACAACTAATATCAATAATTAAACCAAAGAAATTCGTAACAATTATCCATGAATATAATTTATTTTCAATTGTATTAATTCTTTTCTTAGAAAAATAAATAATTAATAACAAAATACTAAATGCTAAACACCCATAACGAAATAATAAACCACCTGTCATATCAAACACTTCCATTCTTTACTATAATCATTATATCATGTTCCTCTTACAATAGAAAGAAAAAACAATAGAAACTATTAAAATTTCTATTGTTATATTATATTGTAATCAACTTTTGAACCAATTTTAAAATTTTTCCCTTTTCAGGTGCTATTGGGGCCTCTGACAAATGCACCCCCTTTTGCATTGATTCCAAATCTAAAATTGGGCTTCCATCTTGTGGCAATGCAATATAAGAATAAGCTTTTTCATCAATCGGTTTTGCATAGCCTGTTCTTTCCCCTTTAAGAGCTTCAATATCTCTTTTTCCTGCTTTTGCACGTACAAACTCTGTTTTAAACTTAAATCCATATGGAACCGAAGCAGGATGATTTTTAAATGCTTCTCTACATCTTCTATCTAAATCAAACAAAATGTCTTCCTCTTGCCCTACATATTCTTCACTTAAAACAACAAATGCGACTGGCACTTCCCTTGCCCCATTTTCAATTTGTAAGCCTACAACTTCACACTGAACAACAGCCTCATTTTGAAATAATACATTTTCAATATCAAATAAATATATTTTCTCGTTTTTTGGTCCTAAAATGTAATCAATTGACCTTCCCAAAACATGAATTCCACCTTTTTCATCAATAAATCCAACATCTCCAGTATTTCCCCATACTACGCCCTTCTCATCTGTCACAAAATTAGCCTTGGTCTTCTCTGGATTATTTTTATATCTTCTCATTCTACAAGGTGTTGAGGCAAACAAGATTCCTCTTTCATTATAACCTTGCTCTTCCATTGTTTCTATATTTACTACCTTCATATTCACCCAAGGGAGAGGGATTCCAACTGAATCAGCTGTATTAAAGTTTTCATTGGTAACAGTTAGACAAGCTCCATCCTCTGTTCTACCATACCCTTTTTGCATTGGCATTTCTGAACGATGTGCTTCTAAAAAACGGCTACACCATTTATCTGTTCCAATTGGCAACGGTTCTCCTCCTACAACATAATAAATAATAGAGCTAAAATCAACATCCTTCAGTTGTTTCGATTTAAACATTGCCATTAAACGAGTAGTAGGAAAAATCGTATAATGGATATCTCTTATTGCAAAATACTTTGCAATTGCCTCATTATTTTCAATTCTAGGATCTAATAAAATCGTTACACCAAGACCTAATGGTAACACCATACAATTACATAAACCTGTCATAAACCAAGTTGGAATAGCAGAAAAAAATAAATTTCCACGATTAAAACGCATTCCAGAAACTTCATGTTGGCGTATCATAGCGGTAAACGCTTCATTGCTGTGAACAATCCCCTTTGGTTCCTCTGTAGTTCCACTACTATAAACTGTCACTAAATCACGATTTTCTTTATACGGAGCAGCTTTATGAATTTCTAGATTTTTTCCCTCTTTCATAAAGTCATTCCACGCAACAAACTTATCATTTTTTGGTATTGGTAACTTTTTCTTTTTTAAAATGTCTATAAAATCTTTAGCTACTTTCATTTGCTTTATACCAATTGGAAGTAAATTAGTTGATGAAATCAATACCACCTTTTCAATTGTTGATTTTTCTATTGCTTCTGCGATTCGTTCATCATAGAAATCCTCAAATAAAAATAATACTTTAGAGTGGCATTCATTCATAACTTGTAATAAATGTTCTTTAGAAAATGTTGGAGCAATATCATCAATTTGGCTTCCCATTTTACTAGCTGCTAAAAGTAGCTCAATAACTTGTGGAATTGCTGGCATACAAACCAAAGCATTATTATCCTCTACAATTCCATATTTTAAAAGCATCTCTGCACAAATATCAACGTTTCTAAATAAATCTCGATAAGTAATTTTCTGCCCCCAAAGTTCGAGTGCAACTTGGTTCATATGATCCTTATTTTTATCGTAAATATACTGATATATTGTACATTGTGGAACATCTTTTCTATCCGCTCCCTCTGGATAATATTGCATCCATATTCTTTCCTCTGATGGGAAATTTCTTGTTCTTTCTTCCATATTCTTTCCTCCCCGACATAAGTGGTATATTAGCACATCTAATACAATTTGTCAAAATTCACCATTTTTTGATAGTGTAAAATGGTTTGGGGATGGAGTACAAAAAAGGAAGACCTTTTGTTA
>CANPBV010000015.1 GCA_947572405.1 uncultured Mycoplasmatota bacterium
CTGTGGTGGTGTGAGAGGGACGAAATAATTTAGTTATTTCTCTCTACTCGATTAAGAAAAATATCATTCTTCTATTTTTATTGTAGGAATCGCAGCATCTAAAGTTCCTTCTTCATAACTAGGTTCTGTTCCTTTGATATAATATAACATTTTCTTTTTAGAGGTTTCTTCTGTAGCAAGAGTTCCATTAATGGGATCAATAAAAGCTCCTACTACATTTTTTGGCATTTCATACCAATAGTCTTGCTCATTTCCAAGATATTCCTCTACAGTATCAACCCAAATGTTCTTGTTAATCGTTCCATCATTCATATCACTACTACGATTATCATCATATCCATTCCAGATTCCCATTAATATTTTCTTATTATATCCGAAGATCCAGTGATCAGTTTCTGTTGTACCCGTTTTGATTGCATATTTTTTACTAATTTTAGGTGCTATACTAATACAAGTGGGATAATTATAGTCAATAAATTCTCTTGCATAAGTATTGGTAAGCATTTCATTTAATACATAAACAATACTTTTATTTAGTACGTTTTCCTTTTCCTCCTTCTTCTCATATAAAACATTTCCATTCGCATCCTCTACTTTTCTAATAAAATAAGGTTCAATTTTATATCCTTCATTGGCAAAAGTCATATATCCTTCCATCATTTCCATAATGCCGATTTCCTCACTTCCTAAGGCAAGTGATGGAATAGCGCCCAATGAAGAAGAAATTCCTACTCTTTTGGCAGTTTCTACCAATGTGTCTTCTCCTAAAAAAAGATGGGTTTTGACTGCATAAATATTATCAGAATAGGAAAGGGCAGCAGCCATACTAATTGGTTTATTTGGATAATTATCGGCATAGTTTTTGGGACTGTAGGTTTTATTTTCAGCAAATGTAAAAGTTGTCTTCTCACTTGTAAAGGTAGTAGACGGAGTAAATCCATTTTCTAAAGCAGAATAATATAAGAAGGGTTTCATAGTAGAACCAACTTGTCTTTTTGAAGAAATAGCTCTATTAAATTGACTTTTTGAATAATCGGTTCCCCCTGCTAAAGCGATTACCTTTCCATTATCTGGTTCCATTATAACAGAAGCAATTTGTAGTTCTGTATCACCCATATGCTTTTTGATATTATTTTCCATAATTGTTTGGGCGTTTAAATCTAAATTGGTATAAATGCGGAGTCCGCCAGTTTTTAAGAAAGAACTAGGAATGGTATGAATAGACTTTAATTCTTCAATTACTGCATCTTGATAATAGGTAAGTGTTGAAAGATTATGTTGGGATTTGGTGCCATTATATGTCAAATTAACTTTAAAAGCCTTTTCTGATTCTTGTTCTGTAATGTACTTATTTTTTACCATCGAGTTAAGAATTAATTTCTGTCTATTTTTAGCTGCTTTTTCATTTACTAATGGTGAATATACAGAAGGCCATTTGGGAATTCCTGCTAACATAGTTGCCTCTGCAAGTGTTAAGTCTTTGGCACTTTTATCAAAATAGTATTTAGAAGCGTTTTCAATTCCAAAGATTCCTCCATAGTTAATAGTGTTTAAATACCCCTCTAAAATTTGGTCTTTATTATAATGGGATTCTAGTCTGATAGTTAGCCAAGCTTCATCGATTTTTCTATCCCAATTTTTTCCAAAATCTAAAAATAAATTTTTTGCGTATTGCTGGGTAATCGTAGAAGCACCTTGTAAAGTTTTTCCACTTTTAATATTGATATACATTGCTTTTGCAATTCTAAGAAAATCAAAACCTTGATGTTTATAGAAATTTTTATCTTCAATAGATATTGTAGCATTTATTAAATGAGGAGAAATATTATCCAAACTAACCCATTCTTTACTGTTACCGTTGGATACTAAATTATTTTCTTTATCATATAAATAGTAAGAGTTTGCAGAATCGATTGGGAGTTTTGGTGTAAATTTTGCGTAAGTATAAATTCCTACATAACCTAGAAATAATAACAAACTGCATATTAGGAAAAACCGTATCCATTTTTTCAAGAATATCACTCCAATCTGTTTTTAGTATTAAACAAATACTTCCAAAATATAACAATATCATTTGAAATTTTGTGAAAACGAAAAAAATTGATACTTTTTAATGCATTTTTCTAGAATGTATGTTATAATTACTTTCAGTTAAAAAAGGATGATTTTTTTATGCCAAAAATAAAGGTATTTGTGACATTAACTAATAAATTAAATAATGAACAAATCAAAAAAATTTATGAGGGATTTTTAACTAATGAAAAGCTTATATATAAAGAGGAAGATAGAATTGTCACTATATATAGAAATTCTAATATAATAAAAATGATTCGACGAAGTAAGGAAAATGTAATTACATTGAATTTTGTAGAGGGAAAAACAAAAAAGTCTCATTTAGAAATAACAGGATTAGAACCATTGGAAATGGAAACAGAAACATCATTATTAGAAAATAATGAATATGGTTTTCATGTTTGTTATAAAACGAAAATAAAAGAAGAAATCATGGGTGATTATGATTTTCATTTACGGTATGAGGTGAAAAAGTGAAAGAACTATTACAGAATATGATAAGTGAAGCTTTAAAAAAGCAAAATATTAAAAAAGAGGCGAAAGATATTATAGTTGAAATTCCAAAGATAAGTGTGAATGGAGATTATTCTAGTAACATTGCAATGCAACTTTCAAAAGAGCTTCATAAAAGTCCTATAGAAATTGCCGAACTAATCAAAAATGGCACTTTTAATGAGCAGATTGAAAAAATTGAAATTGCTGGTCCAGGATTTTTAAACTTTTTTGTAAAAAAAGAGTATTTATTAGAAAATATTAATACAATATTAAAAGAAAAAGAAAATTATGGAAGAAGCAATATTGGAGAAAATAAAAAAATTAACGTTGAATTTGTGAGTGCCAATCCGACTGGGATTTTACACTTAGGTCATGCCAGAGGTGCTAGTTATGGAGATTCTTTATCTCGCATTTTGTCCTTTGCAGGATATAATGTTACAAGGGAATACTATATCAATGATGCAGGAAATCAAATTCATAATTTAGAACTTTCTATTTTAGGGCGCTATGAAGAAGTTTGTGGTAGACCATCTACACTTCCAGAAGATGGATATCATGGAAAAGAAATTATAGAAATTGCAAAAAAGTTAAAAGAAGAATATGGAGAAGATGGAATTGATCATGAGGTTGTAAAACAGAAAGGTCTTGATTATTTACTTGGCAATATCAAAAAAGATTTGGATCATTTTCGTGTTTCATTTGATGTTTGGAGTAGTGAGAAAAGTATCTATGAACGAGGCTTCGTAGAACAAGTGAAGAATGATTTAATAAAAAATGGATATACTTATGAAAGTGATGGAGCCTTATGGATTAAAACAACACTTTTTGGGGATGAAAAAGATAGAGTTATTGTAAAAGCAGATGGTACAAATACATATTTGCTACCAGATATTGCTTATCATAAAGACAAATATAGCAGAGGTTATGATCAATTAATTGATGTATTTGGAGCAGATCACCATGGGTATATGTCAAGACTAAAAGGTTCTCTTACGATGCTTGGAGAAAATCCAGATAAATTAGATATTGAAATTTTACAAATGGTACGTCTTGTTAGAGGAAAAGAAGAAATTAAAATGAGTAAAAGAACAGGAAATGCGGTTACAATTAATGAACTAGTAGAAGAAGTTGGACTAAATGCAACAAGATACTTTTTTGCGGCTCGTTCCATTGATACACAAATGGATTTTGATTTAGAGTTAGCCACAAAGCAGAGCAACGATAATCCTGTTTATTATGTGGAATATGCCCATGCAAGGATTTGTTCTATTCTAAATGATTATAAAGTAGATAAAGAGAAAGTAGAAAAATATGAAACGATTACTTCGCCTTATGCAATGGAGCTACTTTCTCATATGTATGAATTTGGGAATATTGTAGAAATAGCTGCTAGAAAAAGAGCACCTCATATGATTGTAAACTATGTCTATGAGCTAGCAACTTTATTTCACTCTTTTTATGCACATGAAAAAATTCTTTCAGAAGACATACAATATACCAATGAAAGAATTCATATGATAGAGGCAACTTTAATTGTGATTAGAAATGCTTTAGCTTTAATTGGAGTTGAAGCCAGAAATAAAATGTAGGAGGAACTGTTATGAAATTAAAAGATATGCCAAGGGCAGAATTAGAAATATTATCATATACTGATTTAACTTATATGTTATTAAAGGAAAATAAAAACCCGATGAATACACCAAGTATTTTTAGGGAAATTTGTAATTTGTTAGGGTATACCGATGAAGAGTATTCCAGTCGTATTGGAGATTATTATACCTCCCTTACCATTGACAAACGTTTTGTATTGCTAGATAATGCAGAATGGGATATTAGAGATCATCACTCAGTAGAATTAGTTTTAGACGAGGAAGATGAGGAAGATTCTGTCGAGGAAGAAACGGAAGAGGAGGAAGAGGATTCCGTGGAAGAGGAAGCAGAAGAGGAAGATATTGATACAATTATTGAAGATGATGATTTAGATGATGGTGAGGATGATTTAGAGGACTTATCTTTAGTAGATGAGGATGATATGGAGGAAGAAAGTGAATAATTCTTTCTTTTTTTAATTCTAAAATATGGTATAATAATATAAAAAAGTAGGTTGAATTTATATGAGAATAGGAATTGATATTGATCATACATTAACTGATATTGAAGAGGAATTAATGGAAAAAGCAGAAAGTTATGCACGCCAGTTAGGGAAAAATATTAATGTTAATAGAAAATTCATGATTGACACAACTAATGATGGAAATATATATCAAAAGATGTTTGGTTTTAATGAAGAAGAATTAAAATATTTTTTAGGACCAATTCAAGAAAGTGTTACAGCAAAAGCGATTCCTAGAGAAAATGTAGTAGAAATTTTGAATCAGTTGCATCTTGATGGTCATTCTATTTATATTATTACAGCAAGGGATTTTCAGTTTCATAAAAATCCATATGAGCAAAGTAAAGAATGGTTAAAGGAGCATCATATTTATTTTGATCAATTAATTGTAAATGCTAGAAATAAGGGAAAAGTATGTGCAGAACATGAAATAGATTTATTAATTGATGACAATGCCAGAAATTGTATAGAAGCAGATCGATATGGGATTGATACAATTTTATTTGGAAATAAAAAATATGGTCATTTGAAAAATTATGATACATGGATAGAAATCTACGAATATATAAAAAAGTCAGAGATTTAGGATTTTAAATAAGAAAAATAAATATAGAGGTGTAAAAATATGAAATACTTTGGTGAAAAATTAGAAAATACCAATTATAAAAAAAGACCAGGTACATATGCCATTTTAAAGAGAAAAGAAGATCATAAAATTGGGATTGTAACAGATGGAAAAGATAACTTTTATTTGGGTGGAGGAATAGAAGAAGGAGAAACTGTTTTAGCTGCCTTAAAAAGAGAAGCGTTAGAAGAAGCTGGATATCAATTAAAGAACTTAATTCCATTTGAAACAGTTGGTTCTTATCTATATTCTAGGACACATGGTTATCTAGAGGTGATTGCAAATGTATATATTGCTGAGCTTGATAGAAAAATGTCTGAGCCAATAGAGCAGGATCATGTTTTATTATGGATAGAGCCAACTGCTTATGTTGGAAAAATGTGTCGAGAATGGCAAGAATATATATTAAAAAAATATATGGAAAAAATAGAGCAAGAAAAATGAGGTGACAATCATGGCTAGAATTACTTTGATTACTTTTTTAGAACCAAAAGAGTTAATGAAAATAAATCATCATTTAAAAAGTACTGATATAAAAATGTGTAAAGTACCATATGGAATAGATGATGAAAATCGCTTAAAAATAGATCATTTGCCATTTCATTTTACCTTATTTGCAACAGATAAAAAAAATGAGACTGCGTTATTACAATTGATTCCAAATAGTGATTGTTTCAAATTAAAAATCAATCGAATTGAAATTATGCGTGGAAAAAATGATAGTTTCGTTCTATATTTTGGAATAGAAGAAAATAAAGAATTAAAAGAATTGCAGAAAATTTTTTATGAGCATTTTCATGAAGAAAAATATAATCCAGAAACCTTCCTATTTCATATGACTTTACATATTGATCAGGATTATGAAATTATTAGGGAAATTTATAAAACTCTCTCTACTTTATTTAAACCTTTTGCAATTGAAATAAATGCTTTAGCGCTTTTTAATTATCCTGGAGAAATGATTCGAAAATTTGAATTGAAAAAGGAATAAACTATTTGATTCATTATTATTTATTTTACTATTTTTTATTTGCGTAATAGAATAAAATATAGTATAATTCTTATGTTATAGAAAGAGGCGATATTATGATAGAAAGACTTATGGTGATAGAGGAACGTTACAATGCTTTAACAGAAGAATTAATGAAACCAGAAGTTATTTCCAATATAAAACAAACATTAGCCTTAACACGTGAACAATCTTCATTAAGAGATGCCTATGAAGCATACCAACAGTATAAAACATTAACAAGTGATTTAGAAGTTGCAAAAGAAATGAGTAAAGATCCAGAATTGGGAGAATTTGCGAAAGAAGAACAAGCAACATTAGAAGAGGAACTAGAAAAATTAAATGCAGAATTAGAAATTTTATTATTGCCAAAAGATGAAAATGATGGAAAGAATGTAATTGTTGAAATTCGTGGAGCAGCAGGTGGAGATGAAGCCAATATTTTTGCTGGTGATTTGTATAGAATGTATACAAAATATTCAGAAAAACTTGGCTGGCGAATTGAAGTATTAAATTCTGAAGATTCTGAAGCAGGGGGATTTTCCCAAATTGAATTTATGGTAAAAGGAGAAAATGTTTATTCAAAATTAAAGTACGAAAGTGGAGCGCATCGTGTTCAAAGAGTTCCAGAAACAGAAACGCAGGGAAGAGTTCATACTTCTACTGCAACTGTATTGGTGATGCCAGAAGCAGAAGAAGTGGATTTTGAACTTGATATGAGTGAAGTTAGAGTAGATATTACTAGAAGTAGTGGTTGTGGAGGTCAAGGAGTAAATACGACCGATAGTGCAGTAAGACTGACGCATATTCCAACAGGACTTGTCGTTTATTCTCAAACAGAAAGAAGTCAAATTAAAAATAAAGAAAAAGCCATTAAAATTTTACAAACAAGGCTTTACGATTTAAAATTAAGAGAACAAGAACAGGAAATCGGGGCTGAACGAAGAAGTAAAATAGGAACAGGAGATCGTTCTGAAAAAATTAGAACATATAATTATCCACAAAATCGTGTGACAGATCATCGTATTGGATATACAACAAATTCCTTAGATAGAGTAATGGATGGAGACTTAGATAAAATTATAGAAGCTTTGATTACAGAAGACCAAGCTCGAAAATTAAAGGGGGAAAACTAGTCTTGAACTAGTTTTTTATATATGACCGATTTAGAATATTTAAAAAAGTATTATTATGGAAATTTGGAAGAAGCCAAAAAAAGATTCGAAAATGGAGAACCTGTTCAATATATTGTTGGCAATGTAAATTTTTATGGATATACCTTTGAAGTAAATAAAAATGTTTTAATACCAAGGTTTGAAACAGAAGAATTAGTAGAAAAAGTAATCAAAAGATGTAAGAAAAAATTCGTTTCCAAAATAGATATTGCAGATATAGGAACGGGAAGCGGTTGTATTGCCATTACTCTAAAAAAAGAGATTTATTCTAGTGTAACAGCAGTAGATATTTCTAGTAAAGCAATAGGAGTGGCGCGTAGAAATGCTTTTAAAAATGAAGTAGAAATTGAATTTTTAGAAGGAAATTTGTTAGAGCCACTTGAAAGAAAGTATGACGTATTAATTAGTAATCCTCCTTATATTGATAGAAATGAAGAAATTATGGAGATTGTTAAAAAAAACGAACCTGATATTGCACTTTATGCTGATCATAATGGATTATCCTGTTATGAAGAAATTTTAAAAAATGCTTCTAAAATGATCAAAGATAAATATTTATTAGCTTTTGAAATAGGTGCTAAACAGGGAGATTATTTAAAAGAATATGCAGCAAGATATTTTCCAGAAGCTACAATTACAGTGGAAAAAGATTTACAAAAAAGAGACCGTTTTTTATTCATTGATAGATAAAATTGGCTTTTATTTGATAGAAAGTAGAAAAAAGTGTATATTATAAATGCTTCAGTGATTAATTAAAGCAGAAATGTATAAAATAGGAATGATACTTAGTAGCAATAAAAAGGCGGGTGAAGCCAGCCTTTAAATGGTAGCTAAAAAAGTCGATTAGGGAGCAAACTCTAATCTTTTTATCATGTAGTTTTTATTTTCTATAATTGTGGTTTTTTAAGAAATTATGATAAAAAAATTTTCTTATAATGCTGGGCAGAAAGATTTAAGGCTTTTTGTTGGAATTTTATTTACAGTAGAAAACCATGAATATTTTGTCTCTTTATCAAGACCTAAAGCAAAACGCAAAGTACTAAAAAATACATTGGATTCAAAAAGTAAAAAATGGTGAGTATGGAGTTATTAATTTTAATAATATGATTCCAGTTACAGATAAAATTTATGTTGGTTTTAATTGGAACAAAAAAAGTAGTGAAAAAAAAGAAAAGCCTTGTCAAGAATATAGAGTGAAGGTTTACATTTTAATCTTTTCTTTTTTCGAAAATGATTGAATTTTAAAATTAGGTTTTGTTATAATGAAAATAGGAGATGATAAAGTTGATTAAATTTATACAATATGGGTGCGGAAAAATGAGCATCTACACAGTTAAATACGCATTAGAATGTGGAATGGAATTGGTAGGAGCAGTGGATATGAATCCAAATTTAATAGGAACTGATTTTCATGGAGTTAAGATAGTAGCACCAATAGATTTTGAAAATTTATTAAAAGAAACAAATCCTGATATTGTCATTGTGGAGACGATGAGTTTATTAAGTGATTTAGATGAAGTATTGACTATTTGTGCAACGAATGGAGTAAATGCCATTACAACTTGTGAAGAAGCATTTTATCCAAGTGTTTCGAATCCAGTTTTAACAAAGAAACTGGATGAATTAGCCAAACAAAATAACTGTACTATTACAGGTACTGGATATCAAGATGCTTTCTGGGGAAATTTAATTACAACTATTGCAGGAGCAACACATGGAATTACGAAGATAAAAGGTTCTTCTTCTTATAATGTAGAAGACTATGGAATTGCTTTAGCAGAAGTTCATGGAGCAGGATTATCTTTAGAAGAATTTGATCAAAAAATTGCAAGTGCTGATAAAATTAGTAAAGAAGAAAGACAAGCGCTTATTAATTCTGGAACTTATACACCATCTTACATGTGGAATGTAGTGCCATGGATCGCTGATAAAATGAATTTACACTTAGTAGATATGACTCAAACTTGTGTTCCTTTGACTCATGATAGTGATATAGAATCTTCTACTTTAGGTATGACAGTAAAAGCAGGTATGGCAACTGGTATGTCAGCAATTGTAACGGGAACAACAGAAGAAGGGATTACAATAGAAGCAGAATGTATTGGGAAAGTTTATGCACCTGGAGAAGTTGACACAAATGATTGGACAGTAATAGGTGATTCTAGTACAAGATTTGTTGTTAGTGAACCAGATACCGTAAGACTTACATGTGCAACTATTGTAAATCGTATTCCAGATGTAATCGCATCAGCACCAGGAGTAGTTCCAACTTCTAGAATGGGAGAATTAAAGTATTTAAAGTAATTATTTAGGACATATATTTGTAAAAATATATGTTTTGTATTTTTTCTCTTTTAAAAACTATGATAAACTTATATTAAACATTATGATAGTAGTAAGGAGAAATATATGAATAGTAAATATGCAGTTCAAGTAGATAATATTTGTCAAGTTGTTTCCATAAAAGGACAAAAGAAAAGGATTTTATCTGATTTAAATTTATCTGTAAAACAAGGTGAATTTATTGCTATTGTAGGATGTTCTGGGGCAGGGAAAACGACGTTAATGAATATTTTAAGTGGTTATCATAAACCAAGTAGAGGAAATATTTATATTGATGGTTTAGATCTATTTGAAGAAGAAAATTATTTTAAAGGAAAAATTGCTTATGTACCTCAACAAGAAATCTTAGATCCAACATTGACATTGCAAAAATCATTAGAATATTCTTTATTGCTTCGCATTAAAGATATTTCTAAAAAGCAAATAAAGGAAAGAATCAATTACATTCTAGAAATTTTAGAGCTTTCTCATGTTAGAAATACGTTAATCAGAAATTTAAGTGGGGGAGAAAAGAAAAGGGCTTCTATAGCAACAGAAATGCTTAGTGATCCTAATTTATTTTTATTGGATGAACCAACAAGTGGACTGGATGCTAATATTGAAAAGAAAATTATGAAGAAACTAAGAGAAATAGCAAATATGGGAAAAACAATTATTATTACAGCTCATACAGTTTCTAATCTGCACTTATGTGATAAAATTTTATTTATGGGAAAAGAAGGAAAAGTTTGTTATTATGGATCTTATGAAGAAATACTTCATTATTTTAAGGTAAAAGAATTTGTAGATATTTATGATTTATTAAAGGATGATACTGATAGTTGGTATTTGAAGTATAGAGAGAATGAAAGTCAAATGGTGATTGACAAAACTTGTACAAAAGAGAAAAGAAAACAAGCTGGATTTGTTTCTCAAGTAAGTACTCTAGTAAAGCGTTATATATCATCTTTAATCAACAATAAATTTATGTTAATTCTTTTGTTAGGACAAGCTATTGTGATGGGATTTTTAATTTGTTTAGCAACTGAAAAAAATTGTTTATCAAATCCTGTTACAGCTTCTATGATTTTTGTGGCATTTACATTAGCCGCTGTATGGTTGGGACTATTTAATACTATACAAGAAATTGTCAAAGAAAAAGACATGCTAAAAAAGGAATATATGAGTGGTTTAAAATTTACATCTTACATGGTATCAAAAATTATTATATTTTCTATTTTGTGTCTTTATCAATCAATCGCTTGTGTTTCTATTGTTTACTTTCATTTAAATCCAAGACCTGATACAGTGTTAGTTACAAATACACTTGTAGATCTGATTATTAATTTTTTTCTAGTTTCTTTTTCTACAAGTATGATTGGAATATTTATTTCATCATTTGTAAAGGATACAAAAACAACTTTAATTCTATCTCCTTTATATATGATGATACAAATGCTTTTTTCGGGTATGTTTATTCCTTTTATCGAATTTACTAAAAATATTTCTTATTTTGTAATTGTTAGGTGGGGTTATGAAAACTTTGGAACTATTAGCAACTTGAAACAATATCAAGTGACAGAACCTTCTAAAGATTTCTTTCTTTTTCAATCATCTCATGTTCTAAATATATGGTTTATATTTATAGTCATACTTGCTTTATTTTTAATCGCTAGCATTGTTACAATTAAACTAAATATTTTAAAGCAAGATCGTAATGATTTAAAATTCCATAATAAGAAAATAGTAGAAGAATAGGGAAGTTTAAAACTTCCTTTTTTTTCTTAAATATGATAGACTAACATTAGTAAAAAACGCATTAGTATTTATTTTCTAAAATATATTTAGAAATATGTTTGGTGAGTCATCAAATAGAAATAAAAAGTTATCAATTGATTTTATATATCAGTGTAACTTCGCTACACTGCATGTAGTAAAGTACACCTCTATATAGAAATATCATTTTGTATTGCGTTTTTTACTTTTTTAGATTTGTAGGTGAGTTATGGCAAATCAATATTTAAAATATTGTACAAAAGAAGAAGCACTAGAATTTCTAATGTCATTGCATTTATGTCAAAATTTAAGGACACTTTATGCAGTTAGTAATCATATAGAAAAACATTATGAATATATGGAAATTTCTAAAAATGGTAAGACAAGATGTTTAAATATGCCAGATTCATTATTAAAATATATTCAAAGAAATATTTTAAATCATGTTTTATATGGTATGCATATATCATCTTATGCCAAAGCATATTGTAAGAAAGTAGATATTTTAGAAAATGCAAAACCACATGTTAGGAAACCTATGATATTAAAATTAGATATCAAAGATTTTTTTGGGTCTATTACTTTTTATATGGTAAAAGAAAATGTTTTTAGAGAAGAATATTTTCCAGAATCTATTTCTATTTTGCTTACAATTTTATGTACTTATAAAGGTGTTTTGCCTCAAGGAGCTCCTACTTCTCCCATGATATCGAATATTATATTAAGAGAATTTGATGAAATTATTGGTACTTGGTGTAAAAATAAGAATATTATTTATACAAGATATTCAGATGATATGACATTTTCAGGAACATTTGATAAAAATGAGATCTTAAATTTTGTAAAACGAGAACTTTCTTTATTAGGTTTTCAGTTAAACTTTAAAAAAATGAACTTGCTTTTTCCTAGTGATCGACAAACCGTAACTGGTATTGTTGTAAATGAAAAAACAAATACAACTAGAGAATATCGAAAAAATATTCGAAAGGAAATATATTATTGTAAAAAATATGGAATAGAAAATCATTTGAATTTTATTCATATTGATATAGAAAAAAGAGATTATTTAAATTCATTAAAAGGAAAAATTTTGTTTGTATTACATGTAGATCAAAAGAATTTAGAATTTAAAAACTATTTAAGATGGATAGAAAAAGTTGAAAAATGAATTTTTTCTTTTTTATT
The DNA here is from genome assembly GCA_947572405.1 of uncultured Mycoplasmatota bacterium. Taxonomy (GTDB): domain Bacteria; phylum Bacillota_I; class Bacilli_A; order RF39; family UBA660; genus MGBC102946. Next base: position 12,774 of record CANPBV010000015.1, read on the forward strand.
TTACTTTTTAGTTGTGTTCAACTTTATGACTGATAAGCACTTAAATTATCATTTTTAAATTCAATATAATTAGCAATTTTAAAATATGTGTTTTAAAGTTATTAAAATTTGGTTATATTTGATTTATCAGTTATTATGTTTAACACAACCTACTTTTTAAAATTTACTCGGAAAAAATAAAATTTTTGTTTAAATTTAAATGTAGATTTCATAAATTTATCATTTGCATTTTATTCCATAATCATTTATTCTACTATTTTTGGTTGTAATTGCTGTAGTGTTTGCCCCTAGAAAGAGAGGCGTTATGAAATAAAAAGATTTGCTGATAACAATTCAGTACATCATGTCTTGTTCATTGGTTTATTATTTACAATTGTAAATAGGTAATCAGTGGGTTTTTGGTTGACTTAAGTTGTAAAAAAATACCTACATTATCAAATGTAGGTTATCCAAAATATTCAAGGCAAGTATCTACATACCAAAGTAAATATTTCCACATTTTTTTGATGAAGGAAATTATCTGTATCTATTATATTGTAGTATAAGTGTTTTGTCAATTTTATTTTGAAATGATACTCTTTTCCTTTTATTATCTTGTATATTTTACCCTTGTCTTATTTTCCTATCTTCTTTATAATAGAATTACTAGGAAGTGATTTTATGAAAAAGCCGGAACTTTTAGCGCCAGCAGGAAATATGGAAAGCTTAAAAGTGGCAATAGAAGCAGGAGCTGATGCCATTTATTTGGGTGGATATATGTTTGGAGCTAGGAGCTTTGCTGGAAATTTTTCAAATGATGAAATAAAAGAAGCGGTTATTTATGCACATTTATATGGAGTTAAAATATATGTTACAGTAAATACTTTAATTTATGAAGATGAAGTAGAAACTTTTATGAGTTATGTTGATTTTTTATATCGTGCTTCAGTTGATGCAGTGATCATTCAAGATTTAGGAATGTTAGATTTGGTTAGACAGACCTTTCCTTTGCTAGAAGTTCATGCGTCTACACAGATGCATTTACATAATTTAGAAGGAGTAAAATTAGTAGAAGAGCTAGGGATAAAAAGAGCCGTTTTAGCGCGTGAAACTGATATTGATTTAGTCAAAGAAATCAAGAAAAGTACAAATATTGAAATTGAAATTTTTGTTCATGGAGCTTTATGTATTAGTTATTCTGGACAGTGCTTGATGTCTAGTTTAATTGGAGGAAGAAGTGGAAATAGAGGATCATGTGCTGGAAGTTGTAGACAGAAGTATGATTTGATAGCAAATGGAAAAAAGGTGAATAAAGATTCCTATTTGCTTAGCACCAAAGACTTAAATACGTTAGATTATTTAGGAGATTTAATTGATATTGGAGTAGAAAGTTTTAAAATAGAGGGTAGAATGAAACGTCCAGAATATGTCTATACAGTTGTAAAACTCTATCGTAAAGCAATTGACCAGTATTGTCAAAGTAAAAAAATAGAAATAAAAGAAGCAGAAATTTTAGAATTGAAGAAAATATTCAATAGAGAGTTTACCAAAGGATTTTTATTTCATGAAGAGGAAAAGAACTTCATGAATCCAAAAAGGCCAAATCATATTGGAATTCCAATTGGAAAAGTGATAGAGTGCAAAAAGGGATTTGTTACAATTAATTTGTATTCTAGATTACAAAATGGAGATGGAATTAGAATTTTAGGAGAAGAAGATTCAGGAACAATTGTAACAAAAATAATTACCCAAAAAAGACAAGTGAAAGAAGTAGAAAAGGGGATCGCCAAAATTCCTTATAAAGAAACAGTAAAGGTCGGAAGTACAGTTTTAAAAACGACAGATAAAAAGCAATTAGATGAAATTAATTTTTCATTATCAAAGAAAGCTAGAAAGGTATCAATTTCTTTAGAATTAGAACTAAAATGTCATCAAAAACCTCTATTAAAATTGTTTGATGGGAAAAACGAAGTTGTTGTAATAGGAGAAAAGAATGTAGAACAAGCTTTGACTACACCAATATCAAAAGAACGTATTCAAGAACAAATTTTGAAATTTGGAGATTCCATTTATCAAGTAAATGATACAACTTTAAAAGTTGATGATACTATTTTTATTCCTATTAAAGAATTGAATGAACTGAGAAGAAAAGCAACTTTAAAATTGAATGAGTTAAGAACATATCATTATTCATATCAAAAATGTAAATATCATAGAAATGTTCCTAATTTTCCTGTGGAAAAAAGAAAAACGGTTTCTATCAATGAATATTTTCAATATAAAATTGTGGAAAAAGGAAACTGGGATATTATTTATGTGGAAAAAGAAGAACTGTTTAATATGGTAAAATCAGATTCTAGAGTTATCAAAAAAATTCCACGAGTTTTACACCATATTTCTTTAGAAAATCAATTATCTTTAGTCGGAGAACTTGGTACATTTTATTTTTATCCACATGTTTTTACGGATTGGTCTTTTAATGTAACGAATTCTTATACTGCAGCTTTTCTTTTTAGCAATGGCGCAAAATTAGTAACTTTATCTTATGAATTGGATGAAAATCGAATGAAATTATTGATTTCTAATTATAAAAATAGATATCGTGCACATCCTAATTTTGAAGTAATCATTTATGGAAAAGAAGAAGTAATGATCAGTAAATTCCATTTGTTAAAATATTTTAATGTAGAAAATGGTTATTTAAAAGATCGATTTGGAAATTTATATACAATAGAAGAAAATAAAGATTTTATGAAAATTTATAATTATAAACCTAGGAATATGAAAGGACATTACTATCAATATGGAATTAATTCTTTGCGTTATCAATTTGTGAATGAAAAAGAAAGTGAGATGACAAATATTATTGATGAATTTTAGAGAAAAAATAAAACTGTTGGAAGAATGGATACAAAAATCCAATAAAATCGTTATATTTACAGGAGCGGGAATTTCGACTCTTTCTGGAATTCCAGATTTTCGAAGTCCCAACGGACTTTCTAAAAAAAAGAGTGTCATTGCGCCAGAAGAAATTTTAAGTCATCATTATTTTTTATCTCACCCAGAATCTTTTTATCAATTTTTGAAAAAAGAAATGCTTTATTTAAATGCAAAACCAAACAAAGCCCATTTTTGGATTGCGCATTTAGAAGAAGAGAAAGAGATTACGGTAGTGACTCAAAATATTGATTCCTTACACTGGAAGGCAGGGAGTACGAGAGTACTGGAATTACATGGAAATATTAGAGACTATTATTGCATGAAATGTGGAAGAAAATATGAAAAAGATATTTTAAAAAAGGAACTGCCTATTTGTACTTGTAATGGTCTGATTCGTCCAAACATTGTTCTTTATCAAGAACCATTAGACGAAGAAATATTTAATGAAGCCATTTTTGCTATTTTAAAAGCGGATATGATTATTGTTATGGGTTCTTCCTTGATTGTAACACCAGCTTCTAACCTGCTTTCTTTTTATAGTGGGAACCGATTTGTTATTATGAATAAAGAGGAGACCCCATACGATAGAAAGGCGAACTTGGTATTTCATGAAGATATCTTAAAAGTTATAAAAGCAATAAGATAAAAAGTTCGAATGATTTTCGGATTTTTTTTGTGAATATCTTTCTATCTTTAACGTATTATTTGGATATTTATTTCTCACCTTTTCAAGTATAAATTGCACAAACTTATTGTCATTATGAAAGATAGAAATTTCATTGTGAAAGAAAATAAAAAATTTTATGATACATAGATTAGAGTAGCTTTTTATGTCAAATTTTGTTAGAATAAAAAAAGAGAAATACTCAAGATGTACAAAATGGATCTTGGGTATTTTTTCTAGCGATGTTTTATAAAAAATCATAGACATTTCATTTTATTTGTATTATAATAAAAATCAATTTTAAAAGAGGAGGTGTTTCGATTGGTAAAAGCAGATTTGCCAGTTATTTTATTAAAGGGAATTGTATTACTTCCTAATAATGAATTACGTTTAGAATTTGATAATGAAGAAAGTAAAAACATTATTGATCTATCTGAATTATTTCATGAAAATCGTATTTTGGTAGTAAGTAGTAACGATCCCTTAGAAGAATCTCCTGACAAAAAGGAATTGCCAAAAATAGGGGTTATTTCTGAAATTATACGTAAAATAGAATTACCGAATGGAAATATTCGAGTAGTCATTAAAGGGATAGAAAGAGCAGAAGTGTTTGAATATTTAAATTTAAGCAAACGCGATGTTTTAGAAGCAATTGTATCTTCCTTTGAAGTAGAAGAAATTGATGAAAAAACAGAAATTGCAATGGTGAGAAAATTATATCGTGAATTAGAGACTTATATTAAACGTGTTCCTTACATGAGTAATAGTATTTTAGCGTCTGTTGATTCGGTAAAACAGTTATCTTTAATGACGGATTTAATCGCTCCTCATTTGCCAATTGGCTTAGAACGTTTATTGGAATATTTGAATGAGCGAAAACAAATAAATAGAACAGAAATGATTTTAGAAGACATTTATCAAGAGCAAGAGTTATTTGATATCGAAAAGCAAATAGATCAAAAAGTCAAAAAAAGAATTGATAATAGTCAGAAAGATTATTTATTACATGAAAAAATGAATGTCATTAAAGAAGAATTAGGAGAGCATTCGCTAAAAGAGGATGAAGTCAGAGAATTACGCCAGAAATTAAAAGTGTTAGATGCTCCCACTAAAATAAAAGAGCGAATTGAAAAAGAGATTCGTTACTATGATAGTATGCCAGCAATGTCGCCAGAAGTTACGATGATAAGAACTTATATTGATTGGCTTTTGGAACTTCCTTGGAATGTTGAGACGGAAGATAATCATAATTTAAAAGAGGTAAAAGATGAATTGAATGCTTCTCATTATGGATTAGAAAAAGTAAAAACAAGAATTATTGAGTATTTAGCAGTCAAAGAAAGAACCAATAATTTAAGAAGCCCAATTATTTGCCTAGTTGGCCCTCCCGGGGTGGGAAAAACAAGTTTGGCAGTCAGTATCGCTCATGCAATTAATCGTAACTTTGTCAAAATTTCGGTAGGTGGCGTTTCTGATGAAGCCGATATTTTTGGCCATAGACGTACTTATATAGGAGCAAACCCAGGAAGAATCATCAGCTCATTAAAAAAAGTGAAAAGTAGAAATCCATTATTTTTAATTGATGAAATAGATAAAATGAGACAGGATATTAAGGGAGACCCAAGTAGTGCCTTGTTAGAGGTATTGGATCCTGAACAAAATGAGTTTTTTACAGACCATTATATAGAAGAAGAATTTGATTTATCTAAAGTTATGTTTATAGCTACAGCGAATTATATTGAGGATATCCCAGATCCCCTATTGGATCGATTAGAGATGATTGAACTGTCTAGTTATACAGAATTTGAAAAGATTGATATCGCTAAAAAACATTTAATTCCAAAAATTTGTAAGGAGCATGGAATTGAAACTACAAACGTCGATTTTTCAGAAGAAGCAATTTTATCTATTATTCGTTATTATACAAAAGAGGCAGGGGTACGTGAACTAGAAAGACAATTATCTAATATTGTTAGGAAAATTGTAACTTCTATTGTTTTAAATAACATAAAAATAGGACGCTTGAATATTACTGATAAAAATATTTATAAATATCTTGGAAAGAAGAAATATGCTTCGGCCACATTGGAAAATGATTATCAAATTGGAGTAGTAACAGGATTAGCGTATACAACATTTGGTGGAGATACTCTTTCTATAGAAGTCAATCATTATGATGGTTCAGGACAACTTGTATTAACGGGTTCTTTAGGAGATGTCATGAAAGAAAGTGCGAAAATAGCGCTTTCCTATATTAAAGCAAACCATAGATATTTTAAAATTGGATATAGCTTATTAAATACAAGAGATATTCATATTCATGTTCCAGAAGGTGCGATTCCTAAAGATGGTCCAAGTGCTGGAATTACCTTAACAACAGCTTTAATTAGTGCGTTAACAGAGCGACAGGTCGATAAAAATATAGCTATGACTGGGGAAATTACATTAAGAGGTACAGTATTACCAATTGGTGGATTAAAAGAAAAAAGTATTGGTGCTCATCGTAATGGAATAAAAAAAATTATCATTCCTTATGACAATTTAAAAGATTTGGATGAAATTCCAAGTGAAGTCAAAGAGGAAATTACATTTATACCAGTAAAAACTTATAAAGAAGTTTGGAATATTATTTTTAGAGAGAAGGTAAAGAGTGGTAGTCATGAACAAGAACAATTATTATTATAGAAAATTAGCGCAGTCTATTATCTTTTCTGAGGAACCTTGGAGAGAAATACCAGATTTTAATGATCCACATGACAATGTTTATTCAACTAAATTTTTGCGTTCTCTTCATCAGTTGTTGTTATTTTATGAAAGAAAAGCATGTTTAGAAAAAGAGGATATTGATAGATTACAAAAAATGTTATCTGACATACGATTTAGTTATCCTTATCAGTCTAAAACAGAAAAAGGGGAAATTTACTCTCTCATTAATGAAATGATATATATGAGTAATCGAATGGAAGATACTGGAACTGATTTATTCTATATGGAAGAATATCGGAAAAGATATGGAGTTTATGCAGGCCTATTTGGGAAAAATTTACTAGCAAAATATTATGCATATTATTTAGATGGAGAATTAAGAGGAATAAAAAAAGATTTATCTTTTGATATTTATCCATTGACTTTGTTTTATTATGGGATAAATCAATTAACAGAACAATATTTAAATGTTTTTGTTTTAGATGATAGATACTTGGGTACTTTGAATGCTTTATTTGCAGAAAATAAAACATTATTATTGGATCCTATTATTCGAAATCGTTTTCTTGGTATTTTAAGAGAAAATAAACGATTACTGATCGAAAAAGCGGAAGAAATTAGTACTGGAAATAAACAAGATGATAAAATGTTTGAGCGCCATAATGAATTTGTTTTAAAGAGGATAGAAAAATTAGAAAAAAGTAATTAACAAATAGGTTTTTAAAATTTATTTGTTTTTTTTTGAAAAAATGGAAAAGGATAGGAACTTCACACACTCTTGTAGAAAGATATAGTGAGGGGTAAGAACTTTATTTCCTATTGTTGACAAAATATAACATATCTAGTATGATGTAGATAGAGTTCTTCCCATGTAGGAGGGATTTCATTGAAAGAAAAAATTTATGGCCTTAGATTTGATACGAGTTTTAAGAATGTATTTAGTGATAAGAATTATTTAAAACAATTTTTTAAAGATATTTTTCATGAAGAAATAGAAAATGTTACTTATATCGATAAAGAAATTTTAAGAGAAAACAAATACTTGTCCTATAGTATATTTGATTTATTGATTAAGGCAAAAGGTGAATTTATCATATTTGAAATGCAGAATCAGGATTTAAAAAACATAGAAGCTAGAGTTACGATGTATTTATCAAAATATTATGCTAGACAAAATGCAGGAAAAAAATATGAACATGTAAAGCCTATTAAAATGAGATTGATACTAAATTATCCATATGGTGAAAAAGAAGTATTAAAAGAATATCGAGTAATGGAAAAAAGAATACTGGAACAGTTTGGAATATATTTTGATATTAAAATATGGAATATAAAAGAAGCATTAAAGTATGAAGGAACATTAGACTATAAATATGCGTTATTATTTATATTAGATTTATTTTCTAAAAAGAAAGCAAGAGAGGTATTAAAAACAATAAAAGAAGAAAAGAGATTTGAAGAAATGATCTATAAAATAGAACGATATAATGCCAATTTAGAAACATATGAAAAATTAAAAAATGAGGAGGAGAGACAAATGAAATTAGAAGATGTGGCACAGGCTTATAAAAAAGAAGGAATTGAGATAGGAAAGAAGCAGGGTGAAAAACGAGGAGAAAAAAGGGGAATAATGAAAACAGCGCTATCCATGTTGCAAGAAGGCTTGGATTTATCACTTATTAAAAAAATAACTGGACTTACTGAAACAGAAATATTGAGAATTGATAAAAACATAGATAGTTTATAGTGTCTTATATGAACAAATAAGAAATTGTTTTACTTATTTGTTTTTTTTGAAAAAATGGAAAAGGATAGGAACTTCACACACTCTTGTAGAAAGATATAGTGAGGGGTAAGAACTTTATTTCCTATTGTTGACAAAATATAACATATCTAGTATGATGTAGATAGAGTTCTTTCCATGTATTTAGTGATAAGAATTATTTAAAACAATTTTTTCAAGATATTTTTCACGAAGAAATAGAAAATGTTACTTATATCGATAAAGAAATTTTAAGAGAAAACAAAT
>CANPBV010000016.1 GCA_947572405.1 uncultured Mycoplasmatota bacterium
AGAAAAAAGACTGAAGCAAAATTAATTACTTAATTTCGCAACAGCCCCTTTTTTTGATACTCATATGGGTTTGGCTTTTATCCTTTGCATTTTTTATTATGAGACATGTAATAAAGAGAAAGGAGAGTTGCTATGAAACAAGTATTTCAAATGTTTACAAGTTTTGCAGTTACTTTTTTTACTTATGTATTTGGAAAAATGGATATGGCACTGATTACTTTATTAGTGGTAATAGGGGTAGACTTAATATCTGGGCTTGCCAAAGCCTATATCATAGGGAACTTGAGTGCTAGTAAAGGGATGAAAGGATTAGTAAAAAAAATCAGTTACTTATCTATAGTAGCTGTGGCAGTAATTGTAGATCAGCTTTGTAAAAGTGGTGATGTAATTCGAACTTTTGTCATTTACTATTTTGTGATTAACGAGTGTCTTTCTATACTAGAGAATGCAGTTGCAATGAAACTTCCAATTCCTAAAATTTTAGTAGATAAACTTGAGCAGCTAAAACTAGATGTAGATAGTAAAACATAATATTTAAAATAGAAATAAAGTGCTAAATTTGTGCACTTTATTTTTTGAAAAGTTGCGACTTTTTGATTAAATATCTTTATTTTATAGAGATATTTAGCATTTTAGTAATATTTAACTATTAATTTACTACTTAATAAATTTGATTGATTATTAAAAAAGTATATGAATCTAAAGATGCAACCTATAAATAGTAAGAGAAATATGCTATAATAATTATATTAGGAGGGGAGTGTCAGTTCGGCGTATGTAATATAATTGGCGGAAAGCCAGTCTGATAATTCCTAGCAAGGAGCCAGGAGAGCCGAAATTGTAAGATTAGGTTAAGCATAGGAAAACAAGAATTTGGGCCGTAACGTGAGGGTGTGAAGTTATTGAGCCTCGTAAAAGTATATATCAGTAGCTACGGATGTTGTCACTCCAATAGTAAGCAATATCGATAATATCGTTGTGGTGTTGGATATATAAGATTATTTGAAGAGTCTATTGCCTTAGTAGGGCGAGATGGGTTCTGTGAGAGGAGATGGACAATCCCCTCATTAAGGAGAAAGAGAGGTACTGTCGAGACTTGTCTACTCGACAACAATATGAATGAAAAATATGGAATCATAGAAATAGGTAGTAATAATACAAAAACCCATATTTATGAAAATAATAAAGTTATATATGATAAAACAGCAACTATTGAATTTAAGAAAAATTATAAAAATAATGGCTCAGTAAGTGCTACTGATTTGGAAAAGTTATATGTGGAAATAAGTAAGGCTTTAGAATATACAGAGAATGTCCATATATATGGATGTAGTATATTTCGAAATATAAATGATATGGAGTTAAAACAAATTAATGGTACTTTAAAGGATAAATTTAATTTAATAATAGAAGTAGTATCGCAAGAGGATGAAGCAATTCTTACAGCCAAGGGATGTTATCAAAATATTAATTATGATGGTCCGATATGTATCTTCATTGGTGGAGGGGGTTCTATTGAATTAATATTTGTTAAAAATAAAAAAATATTTGGACGTAAATTTTATAACTTTGGAGTTGTAGACATTACAAACCAATATCCAGAATTAAAAGAAGATATTCCAAGAGTTACTTTTGATGAGGTTACAAAATATGTTAATTCCCTAATTGGAGATTTAGAATATAAGGCTACTGTTATAGTACTTTCTGGGGGAGATCATTTATATTGGTTTAATAATGCTTTATATAATATGGAAAATAACACCTTATATGAAAATGATAGGCAAAAATATATGATTAAAACAGAAAAAATAGATATGTATGACCATGATATGATGGTTAATTCATTAGATGCTATAAGAAATAGAAGCAATAATCCAACTTGGTTTGATGGTTCAAGAGCAATGAGAATAATAGCCAACATAATTACTCATAAAATTGGAGCTGATGTAGTTATTCCTACAAATATTAATATGGAAGATGGTCTAAGAGGGAAAATTAAATATATAAAATAAGAATTACTAACATTATTTGCTACATAATAAGCGCAATACTAATTTAAATTAGGTTTTATATTGATTAAATAAGGGAATATTGAAAGTTGTAATTATCACATATTGAAATATAAATAGAAGTGTGTGACCAACAAACAACAACCACAAGAAAGTTGTAATCAAAACATATTGAATTGCCCATTATGGTGAAGACTTTAGTGATTGCGCCACTAATCTTGCTCGTGAAACTATGTTTCAGTACTATGACATTTCATAGTATTTTTTGATACTCTAAAAATTTCCAAATTTTTACTACTTTTGAAAGTGAAAATATAAAAAATTATAACAATTTATGCAAATATTTTTTGGAAACAAAAATATTCGTAAACTTCCATAAATAAAAGTTAAAAAGTATTTAAAAACTTATGAATAGATACTCACAAAAATACAATATTTTTAGAAAGAATTTTGCAAATTTAACAACAAATCATAGAATGTCTTGTAAATATTTTGTAAATAATTATAAAAAATGATATAATAGAAATTGTGAAATAAAGGAGGAGAATTATGCAAGGATTAACGCGTGATGAAGTTGAACATGTAGCAGACTTGGCGAATCTTGTTTTAACCGAAGAAGAAAAACAAAAATTCTCTCGTCAATTAAGTGATATATTAGCAGATATTGAAAAAATTGGCGCTGCCGACATAGAAGAAAGTAAAATTTTAATCGCTCCAACAGAGAATCATGATTTATATCATGACGATGAAACTGTAGAAAGCTTAAAAAATGAAGAAATAGAAAAGAATGCAAACAAAACAAGTGGAGATTATATTTCTGTATCAAAGGCATTAGATGACTAATTATTTATCATTATCTTTAAATGAAATTCATTTAAAACTAGTAAATAAAGAAATAAAGCCACTTGATTTGGTATTAGAAGCATTCGATAAAATTGAAAAAAATGAAAAATTAAATGCATTTATAACACTTAATAAAGAAAGTGCAATAGAAGAAGCTAAAAAATTAGAAAAATTGGAAGTAGATGGTCTTTTATTTGGAATACCAATTGCCCTAAAAGATAATATTGTCACCAAGAACTTAAAAACGACTTGTGCTTCCCATATGTTAGAGAATTTTGATCCAATTTATGATGCCACTGTTGTAGAAAAAATAAAAGCGAATCATATGATTATCATTGGAAAAACGAATATGGATGAATTTGCCATGGGGTCAACAGGAGAAACTAGCTATTTTGGAAATATTTTAAATCCGTGGAATTTAAAAAGAGTTCCAGGCGGAAGCAGTAGTGGCAGTGCAGTAGCAGTAAGTGCTGGAATCACTCCATTTGCGCTTGGATCTGATACTGGTGGTAGCATTAGACAGCCATCCAGTTTTTGTGGTGTTGTGGGAATGAAACCGACTTATGGAAGAGTGTCTAGATATGGACTCGTTGCTTTTGCCTCCTCTTTAGACCATATCGGCCCAATTACAAGAACCGTATATGAAAACGCTTTACTTTTAGAAGCAATTAGTGGAGAAGACTGTAATGACTTAACTTCTTCGAGTAAACCAGTACCACATTATACAGAATATTTAAATCAAGAAATAAGAGGACTTAAAATAGGTGTTCCAAACTATTATATGAGTGATGTGATTCAGGAAGAAGTTCGAAATAAAATGAAAGAAATCATTACATTATTGGAAAACCTAGGATGTAAGATTGATTTTATTGATATTGATTATTTAGAGTATGCAATTCCACTATATCAAGTAATTGCTTTGGCAGAAGCGAGTAGCAACTTAGCTCGTTACGATGGAATCAAGTTTGGTCATGCTACAAATTCCTATCAATCCTTAGAGGAATTTTATAAAAAAACTCGTAGTGAAGGATTTGGCGATGAAGTTAAGAGAAGACTCATGATAGGATCTTATGTATTGAGCGGAAAAAATGCAAATATTTATTATGAAAAAGCATTGAAAATAAGAAGAAAAATGGTAGATAGTTTTAAGGAAGCATTCACCAAATATGATTTGTTAATTGGTCCTACAAACACTGATGTAGCTTATTTATTAGGAGCAAAGCAAGATGATGCTTTAAAAAGCTTTTATGATGATTTATTAACCATTCCTTTAAATATGGCAGGATTACCAGCTTTATCACTTCCAGTTGGATTCAATCATGACCATATGCCAATTGGAATGCAGATTATTGGAAATTATTTTAAAGAAGAAACCATTTATACGTTGGCGTCTGTACTAGAAAAAACTTTGAATCTAGATTTGGAGAGTGGGAAAGAATGTTAATACCAACAGTTGGAATAGAAATTCATGTAGAATTAAAAAGTAGGGGAAAAGTATTTTCAAAAGGAAAAAATCAATTTAATACACATCCAAACACGAACGTAACTGTCCTTGATTTAGGTTACCCAGGAACACTGCCACAACTCAATAAAGAAGTTGTTAATATGGGAATCGCAGCTTCTTTGGCCTTTCATGCAGAAATTGCCAAGGAAATGCATTTTGATAGGAAAAATTATTTTTATCCAGATCTTCCGAAAGGATATCAAATTACACAACAAAAAACACCAATTGGCAGAAATGGATATATAGAAATTGAAAAAAATGGAATCAAAAAACAAATTCGTATAGAGCGTTTGCATATAGAAGAAGACACTTGTAAAAGTATTCATACAGAACATGCAACGTTATTAAATTTTAATAGAGCAGGAGTTCCGTTAATTGAAATTGTAAGTCATCCTGATATAGAAAGTGCAGAAGAAGCCGTTTTATATGTTGAAAAATTAAGAGAAACCTTATTATATTTGGGAATTAGTGATGTGAAAATAGAAGAAGGAAGTATGCGTTGTGATGTCAATGTATCTTTGCATGAAAAAGGAAAACCACTTGGAACAAAAGTAGAAATCAAAAATATTGGCTCTATTAGTAATGTTGGAGTAGCTATTGATTATGAAATCAAAAGACAGACAGAGATATTAGAAAATAATGACAAAATAATAGAAGAAACGAGACGTTTTGATGATAAAACAATGACAACAATTACAATGAGAACAAAAGAAACAGGAAATGACTATCGTTATTTTCCTGAGCCAGATATTCCTTATATTCATGTCAGTGAAGAATGGATACAAGAAGTAGAATCTAAAATGCCAATTATGCCTGAAGTATTAAGAAAGACATATCAAAACTTAGGAGTAAATGAAAAAAATGTTAATGCCATTGTAACGAATAAAAAAATGTGTGATTTTTATGAAGTTATGCGGAAAAATATGAATCCGATTATTTTATCCAATTTGTTAACAGGTGATATGATTGGTTTTATGAATAAAAATTCTTTAGAATTTGAAGACATCAAATTGGATGAAAATAATTTGAAAGCTTTTATAGAAGCATTAGAAAAAAATGAAATTTCATCAAAACAAGGAAAAGAAATTTTGCCAATATTGATAACAGAGGGTGGGGATTATGCAAGTCTTGTAAAGAAACTTGGAATGAAACAAATTAGTGATACCAATTTTTTATTAGAGCTTGTTCATCGTGTCATTGATGAAAATCCAGAATCAGTTATTGATTTCAAAGCGGGAAAAGATAGAGCCACAAAATATTTAATGGGCCAAATTATGAAGGCCTCTAAAGGACAAGCGAATCCTGCTTTGGTTAACAAACTATTAATAGAAGTTTTAAAAAATTTATAATTTGCGAGAAAAAAAGAAATATAGTATAATGAGAATACAAAAGGGGTGATAAAATGGCATCTGTTTTGAAGTTTTTAAAACGTCATATTATAGCAGTCATTGTAATTATAATTTTATTAATTCTTGGAATTGCGCTTTTCATTTTTGCCCGTCAAATTTTAGGATCGGGAAATGAAGGGACAATCTACGGAAATAGATTAGATGGAATTGAAAAAGTTGGGTTGAAACAGGAAACCTTAGATAAGATAAATACTGAGATGAAAAAAAATGAGTTTGTTAAACAAGTAACTTATCGTATTGAAGGTAGAACCATCAATTTTACAGTTGATGTAGCTCCAAATACAAGTGTAGAAAACTCTAAAAAATTGTCAGATCCATTTATTGCAATTTTAAATAATGAAGAAAAAGCTTTTTATGACATTCAAATTTTTGTAACATGTAATGAGACAGAAAGTGAAGGATATCCAATGAATGGATATAAACATAGAACGAGTTCTGAATTTGTATGGTAAGGGCTAAGCGGAGGTTTTTATGAAAAAAAAGAATATTGTCATTATAGGTGTTTTCGTAATTTTAGCGCTTTCCATCTTTGGAATTGGTTATTATGCTGTAAATAGGCCCGATAAAGATACCACTTTAACAATTTTAGAAAATCGTTGGATAGAAAATAATAAAAACAAGTTAATTGATTTGTCGATTGTAAATCAGATTCCAGTATTAAATTATAATGGAAATGGGTTAATCTTTGATTTTTTAAATTCTTTAGAAAAAGATACAGGACTTTCCTTTAATAAAGTGTCAATCACCGCAACAGACAATCCAAAAACAGAATATGCTATTACAGCAACGAATCAATTATCAAAAAATGATTTATTGTTTTATGAAGATTGTTATGCAATTATTACAAAGGAAAATGTAAAATATAATAGACTATCCGATATCAAAGGAATTACTTTAGGAGTGTTAAATTCTGACTTGGAAAATTTGAATAAATATTTACAAGGAAGCGTCATTACGTTAAAAACGTATGATAAAGTAGAAGATTTAGTTACAAGTATTGGGACAGATACAGAAGCTATTGCACTACCTAAAACAACTTATTTGGAAACTATTATCAAAAATAATTTTACAATTTCTTATAATATTACAGAATATCCAATTTATTACGTATTAAGACTTGGAAAAACAGAACGTTTAAATGTCATTTTAAAAAAGTATTATAAAAAATGGTATCATGAAAATTATGAGACATCTTATAATACTTATTTATCTTCAACATATTTTAATTTTAAAAATATTGATGATAAAGAAAAAGCAAAATTCAAGGGAAAACGATATGTATATGGTTTTGTAAATAATGCTCCATATGATATTGTGATAGATTCAAAATTACGTGGATACAATAGTAGTTTTTTAAAAGAATTATCTCTGTTAGCGGATATTGAGATATCATTTCAAGAGTATAATAGTATTTCCGACATGGTAAAAGACTTTA
Organism: uncultured Mycoplasmatota bacterium; assembly: GCA_947572405.1. Taxonomy (GTDB): domain Bacteria; phylum Bacillota_I; class Bacilli_A; order RF39; family UBA660; genus MGBC102946. Next base: position 7,201 of record CANPBV010000016.1, read on the forward strand.
ATGCCAATAAAATTGACTTAATGTTTGATAACTATGAACCAATGAAATACAATTTAGATGTTACAAATACAGTATCTACCTATGATGAAAAAGTAGTCATATTATCTCATCATAGTGAACCATTAATGGTTAATTCTTTAGCCTCTTTAGAGGGAAAAAAAGTAATGACTGTGAAAAATACAGTTACATCTTACTACTTAAAAGCGAGTGATGTGAAAGTCGAAGAATATGATTCTCTTGAAAAATTAATGAAAAAAGTTAAAAAGAACAGTATAATAGCACTCGATTATGAGAATTATAAATATTATAAAGATAATAAATTAAAAAAATATAAAATTGATTATATGGAATCTTTAATAGATGATTATGGATTTGTCATTCGCGATATTAAAGACAATAAAGTTTTTGAAGAATTATTTAATTTTTATTTATCTTTTGTTAATGAAAAAACTGTATTAACAGATAGCTTTTATACCTTATCAAAAGAAGATAAAACTTCTTTGAGTGGAAGTCGTTTATTAATATTCATTTCTACTTTTGGAATTTTTATAATTGCAATGATGGGATATTTAAAATTTGGAAAAGGAAAAAACAAAAATAAAAAGATTTCCAAAGAAGACAAATTACGCTATATTGATTCTTTGACATCTTTAAAAAATCGAGTATATCTAAATGATAATATCGAAAAATGGGATAGTTCAGAAATATATCCACAAGCTATCATTATTGTTGATTTAAATAACGTTGCTTATATTAATGATAATTATGGGCATCAAGAAGGAGATAATGTTATTAAAGAAGCTGCAAATATTTTAATTCGTGGTCAAATCGAGAATAGTGATATCATTAGAACCAATGGAAATGAATTCTTGATTTATTTGGTAGGTTATGATGAAAAACAAGTGGTTGCTTATAACCGAAAATTAAATAAAGAATTAAAAGAGCTTTCTCATGGATTTGGAGCAGCAAGTGGTTATAGTATGATTCACGACGCCATTAAAACAATTGATGATGCAGTGAATGAAGCCACATTAGACATGCGAAACAATAAAGAAGAACTTAATAATTAGGAGGTTTCAATGAAGAGAATAAAAACTCTTGTAAAAAATTTATATCAGGTAACTATGAAACCAGAGATGAGAGTTTTACCAGGCAATTTGGCCTTCTTTTTTGTTCTTTCTATTGTTCCTATTATTACATTAATTGGTTTTATTGCCTCTTATTTTTCCATTTCCATTGATTCTTTAGTAGAATTTCTTCTTTCAACACTTCCAAAAGAAGTCACCAGAGTATTACTTCCCTTTATTGAAGGAAAGGGAATGGATGGAAATATTATCTTTTATATGATTACAGGGTTTATTGTGGCATCGAATGGTGCCCATTCCCTTATTTTAACTTCAAACATTTTATATGAAATTCCACATTCTGAATTTTTAAAAAGGAGAATAAAGGCTTTATTTTTAACAATTCTCATGGTCAGCTTATTTTTCTTTGTCGTTGTGTTTTTAGCATTTGGAAATATTATTGTCAGGTTTATTTTAGATTTGGAATTTATGAAGCAAGTTAGTAATTCTGTATATTATTTGTTCGTATTTTTAAAGTGGCCAATTGCATTTTTCTGTATTTTCTTTTTGGTGAAAATGATTTATACGATGGCTCCAGATAAAAGAATTCCGAGTCGTTATGTGAATAAAGGTGCAGTTTTTACAACACTAGTCTGGTCATTGGTTACTGCAATTTATTCTTATTACGTGGCGCATTTTTCAAACTATGATATTTTTTATGGAAGTTTATCTAATATTATTGTGTTAATGATGTGGATTTATATTCTTTCTTATATTTTGGTAGTAGGGATCGCAATTAATACAGAAGGATATAAGAGAGATGTGAATAAAATAGGATAGTTTGTACAAAATATAAACGGATACATATTTTTACTAATATGTACCATTACAGACTACATAGTAATAGTTATCGAAAAGTAAAATACTATGGGGAGAGTGATCAACACTCTTTTTTTGTTAATTTTTTTAAATGGTAGGAATTTGTACTTGATATGTAGAATAATACTATTGAAGTAGAAGAATATTATCTATTTGACAATAGTACTATTAACTATTATAATGTAGATGATAGATCTTCCAAAGAATAGGAGGTAAAAATGGAAGATTTGGTACAAAAGATTAGAAATAATCTAAGCATTAGTACAATTTATGGGCTTCGTTTTGATAGTAGTTTTAAAAATATGTATAAAGATAAGAATCAATTAAGGAAAATGATACAAACGTTATTTCAAGAAGAGATATTGGATATTGAATGCTTTAGAGATAAGGAATTAGTAAAAGATAATGTCAATTTAAAATGTGGGATTTGTGATTTGATAGCAGAAACAAAAGATAATATATTACTGGTGGAAATGCAAAATAAGAATTTAAATGATTTTAAAAAAAGACTAAAGCGATATGTATCAATATTATATGCAACACAAGAATTTAAAGAAAGTTATTATGAGATCAAGCCAATTAAAGTGTATTTAATTTTAAATTATGAAGAAGGAGAAAAACAGGTCTTAAAAAAATATTCAGAAATAGAAAAAGAATTAAAAGAAGAATTTGATTATTTATCAGAAATAGCAGTGTGGAATATACAGGAGGCTTTAAAGACAAAGGAGGGATATGATTATGATTGTGCAAGATTGTATATATTAGACGAGTATACAAAAGAGGAGGCATTAAGCATATTAGAGAGTTTATATCAGGATGAAAGGTTTAAAGATGAAGTAGAAAAAATAGTGATATATAATTTGGATATAAAAGCATATCAAAAATTAAAGGAGGAGAAGTATATGATAGAAACCACTTTTGAATTTGAAACATCAGGTTTGAGAGAAGAAGCAAAAAGAATTGGATTAATGGAGAGCCGAGAGGAAGGAAGAAAAGAGGGAATAAAAGAAGGAATAAAAGAAGGAATAAAAGAAGGAATAAAAGAGGGAAGAAAAGAGGGAAGAAAAGAGGGAAGAAAAGAGGGAAGAAAAGAGGGAAGAAAAATGGGGCAATTAGAAACTGCGAATCAATTGATGACAGCAGGGGTTCCCTTAGAATTAATTGCGAAAGCAACAAAACTAACAGAAGAACAAATACTAAACTATAGCAAAAAATTTAGTGCTCACTAAATTTTTTCTTTCAAATTTGTCATAATATGGAAATCAAATTGCGAATACTCAAAATTTAGTCTATAATGAGAGAGAGGTGAATTGATATGAAAAAGAAAGATTTTTTGAATCTATTTTTCTTAACAATTTTAGTATTAGGAGTAATTTTTTATTCTATTTATCCAGACAAATTATTTGGCTCTGTAACAGATTGGGGAAGTCAACATACAATGCTTCCAGAATATTTTAGAACGCTTTTTTATCAGACTGGAGATATTTTTCCTGATTTTATGCCACACTTAGGTGCAGGGCAAAATATTTATAATATTTCCTATTATGGATTTTTAAATCCTGTTATATTACTTTCCTTTTTATTCCCATTTGTAAAAATGGTAGATTTTATGACGATTGTTTCCATTATAGAAATATTGTGTAGTGTCTATTTATGCTATTATTGGCTTGCAAAAAAAGGATTTTCCCGTTCTATTACATTTATTGCGACACTTATCTTAACTTGTGCCTCCCCTCTTATTTTTCATGCCCATAGGCATATTATGTTTATGAATTATATACCATTTTTATTACTTGGATTAATTGGTATCGATAATTATTTTGAAAGAAATAAGCGAAGTCTTATGACTCTTGGTGTATTAGGAATGATTTTGACCAGTTATTATTATAGCATTGGTGGCATATTGGTACTTATTATTTATGGGGTATACATATATCTAAAGAATGAAGAGCATATTACAACTAAAAAGTTTTTATTAGATGGCATAAAATTTTTATATCCGATTTTTTTAGGTATTGGACTATCTGCAATATTATTGATTCCAACAGCTTATGTTATTTTAAATGGAAGAAGTGGTGGAAAAGAACCTATTGCATTAGCAAAATTATTCATTCCACATTTTGATATTAATGCACTTGTTTATAGTTCCTATTCCATCGGATTATCGGCCATTTCGGTATTTGCTTTATTTCACACTTTTTTTACAAAGAAAAAAGAAAAAATTTTTTTGGGGATCTCTTTATTTACAGTATTATCAATCCCATTTATTATGTATGCCTTGAATGGGATGTTATATATAAGGGCAAAAGTACTGATTCCATTTTTACCCCTTTTCGTTTTATTAATTGGATTTTTATTACATGATTTAGAACAAAAAAAGCTCAATATGAAATTGGAAATTATTATTCTCGCTTTATTTGCATTCTTTTGGGCCTGGAGAGGATACCATCAAAACTGGTTTTTTATTGATTTAGGTTTTTCCTTTCTGTTTTTATATGCTTATTATAGGTGGCAAAAGAAATTTTTGTATATGCTTCCTATTGGAATTTTATCAATAGGAATGGCAATTGTTGCAAATCAGGGGGAGAACTATGAATTAAGAGATAATTATAATAGAGTTTTTAATACTGAAAAAATGAATTCCATTAAAAATGTTATTGAAAAAGATAAGGATTTTTTTCGCTTTAATGACTTAACAGACACGTTGCTTACTTCCAATAAAGTATATCATCCTCATTATTATTCTACATCTTTATATTCCTCTACATTTCATCAACCTTATAAAGACTTTTTCTACGATAAAATGGGAAATGCAGATACTTATCGAAATCGATTAGTAACGTCGTCTTCTAATAACATCTTTTTTCAGACTTTAATGAATGTAAAATATGTGTTTGCAAAAATAGGAGAACAACCTATTGGTTATGAATTGGTTGAACAAAGTGGAGAATATGGAATTTATAAAAATGATAATGTATACCCACTTGGATATGTTACCACAAACATTTACCAAAAATCATTTTATGATACATTAAAATATCCATATAATATGGAATTATTAATGAATGGAGCAGTAGTAGAAAATCAAGGAAAGAATACTTTTGACAGTTATATTCAAAAATATGAGATCGAATATCCTTCTACTATTGATGGTTTAGAGGTTACTAAAGCAGAAAGAGGATATACTATAACAGCTAAGAAAAATGTAACTTTTGAGATTCCATTGAAAGAGAAAATAAAAGAAAATCAAATTTTGATGCTTAGATTTAGAGTGGATCAATCACAAAGTTGTAAAAAAGGAGATTTATCAATTGCAATTAATCAAATATCAAATAAGCTTACCTGTAAACAATGGATGTACCATAATGGAAATTATGACTTTGAATATGCAATTTCAGGTGCTGAAACGGATCATCTTTCCGTTTATATGAGCAAAGGTACTTTTGAAATTATTGATATAGAAACTTATATATTAGATTATCAAACGTTTCAAAATAATTCAAAAGCAGTAGATTCAATGATTGTAGATTTGAAGAAAACGAAAGGGGATCGGATTTCTGGTGTAATTGATGTATCTGAAAGTGGACATTTTATTTTATCCATTCCTTATGATGAAGCATTCCAAATTAAAGTAGATGGAAAGATACAAAAATTTTCTAAAGTAAACGATGTATTTATTGGTTTTCCATTAGAAAAAGGAAAACATAACATAGAAATTACATATAGAGCGCCATGGAAAAATATTGGTGCTACAGTTAGTATTTTTTCATTCCTATTATTTGGGATGATGATTTATATTGATCAGAAGCAAAAATAGAGCTTCTTTTCTTATACGAAAAAATGTTCGTGATGAGATTTACAAATAAAGTATAGATTGTTATAATAAATATGGTGATATCATGGAAAGGATTATTTTTCATATTGATGTAAACAATGCCTTTTTATCTTGGTCAGCCATTGATTTACTAAATAAAGGATACAAATATGATATTCGAAATAGTTATGCTGTTATTGGTGGGGATGAAGAAGCAAGGCATGGAATTGTGTTGGCTAAGTCCAATGCAGCTAAAAAAATGGGGATTAAGACAGCAGAAACATTATATAGCGCAAGAAAAAAATGTCCAGCACTTCGAGTATATCCTTCTAATTATTCCTTTTATGCAGAGATGTCGAAAAAACTATTTGAATTACTCAGTAAATATTCTCCAGATATTGAAGTGGCCTCAATTGATGAGTGTTATTTAGATTATGGAAAAGTTAAAAATTTATATGGCGAAGAATATGAGTTTGCAAAAAAAATTCAAAAAGAAATATATGATACTTTGGGATTTACGGTAAATATTGGCATAGCCAATAATAAACTTTGCGCGAAGATGGCTTCCGATTTTTCAAAACCTTATAAAATTCATACTCTTTATAAAGATGAAATTGAAACAAAAATGTGGTCTTTACCAGTAGATGAATTATTTGGAATAGGGAAAAAAACGGCTCCTAAATTACATCAATTAGGAATTCACACCATTTATGATTTGGCTCATTTTAATCCTAAGAAATTAGAATATTATTTTAAGAATCAAGCAATTCATATGATACATTTAGCGAATGGAATGGATGATAGTCCCGTTGTGAGTGAAGCATCGACACCTGAAAGCATTGGAAATGAAATTACTTTAGATGAAGATATATCAAATAGAGTAGAACTTTCCAATTGCTTGTTAGGTCTTTCTGAAAATGTAGCTCTTCGTCTTAGAAGACAAAAGAAATATGCCTATGTTATAGCTGTTATCTTAAAAGATAAGTATTTTAGGAGAACTTCCCATCAAAAAAAATTAAAAAATGCAACAAATATGACTTCTGAGATCTATGAAGTGGCATGTCGTATTTTAAATGAAATGGAATTTGAGTCAGTTCGTTTAATTGGGATTCGGTTAGATCAACTAGGAGATATTTCAAACCATCAGGTTTCATTATTTGAGGATATCAAAGAGAGGGAAGAACATAGTGAATTAGAACAAACGGTTGACGAATTGAAAAGTAAATTTGGAATTTCTGTGATAAAAAAAGCTTCTTTAATGGAACAAAAGATTGACAAAAAATATTTAAAATAAAAAGTAATTTCTAGCTTCTTATTGTAGAATTTCAGTTGTTTTTGATATAATGATAATAGGTGAATGGGTGGTAGAATGAAAAAAGCATTATTGATATTAGATTTAGAAAAGGTATTTATGAATGGATACACAGATGATTTGCCAACAAAAATAGAAGATTATGTATCTAGCACTTACTATGACAATATTGTAGTTGGAACGTTTGTGAATCATTTGGATAGTATTTTTGTAAAACGTCTAGGAAATAATAAATGTCTTGATAAAGAAGATTGTGTTTTAAATATCCAGTTATCAAAACCTTACGTTGTTATGGAAAGAACAGCTTATACTATGTATACAGAAGAATTAGATTCTTTCTTAAGAGAAAATAAAATTAAATATGTTTACTTATGTGGATTAGATACAGATAGAAGTATTTATAAAACTGCTTTAGACTTATTAGAACACGGCTACTATGTATATGTTATTAAAAGTTTGTGCAGGAGTAGTGCTGGAACGAGATACCATGATATGGGAATTGATTTATTAGAGCGACAAATTGGAAAAGATTATGTGATATAGTTAGGAGAATCTTGATGAACGAGACAATTATAAAAGAAATTAGTGAAGAATTAAAAGTAAAAATAGGACAAGTTGAGGCAACTTTAAAATTATTAGAGGATGGAAATACCATTCCTTTTATTGCGCGTTACCGAAAAGAAGCAACAGGAAATTTAGATGAAGAACAAATTAGAAAGATATCTGAAGTCTATACTTATCAGGTGAATCTGTTAAAAAGAAAAGAAGATGTGATTAGGTTAATTGATGAAAAAGGATTACTGACAGAAGAGTTAAAAAATCAGATTTTGAGTGCAAATAAGTTGGTAGAGGTAGAAGACTTATATAGACCATATAAAGAAAAAAAGAAAACCAAAGCAACAGAGGCAATTAAAAATGGATTAGAACCTCTTGCTAAGAAAATTATGAGTTTTCCTGTAGAGGGAAGTTTAGAAGTTTTAGCGAAACCTTATCTAAGTGAGGCCGTAAAAGATGTAGAAAGTGCTTTAGAAGGAGCGGGATTTATAATTGCTGAGTGGATTAGTGATAATGCTAGTTACCGAAAATATATCAGAACCAATAGTTATTTATATGGAGAACTTTTAACATCTAAGAAAAAAACAGCAGAAGATCCAGAACTTACTTATTCTATGTATTATGATTTTAAAGAAGCAGTAAAACAAATAAAAGCACATCGTATTTTAGCGATTAACCGAGCAGAAAATGAAAAAGTATTAACGGTTACTTTGAAGGTAGATGAAGATAAATTTATAGATTATTTAAGAAACAAACTGATTAAAAATGATCATTCATTTGTATTACCTATTGTAGAAACAGCGATCAAAGACAGTTATAAAAGATTAATTGCTCCTTCCATTGAAAGAGAAATTAGAAGCGAATTAACAGAGAAAGCAAGTGAAATCGCAATCGATAACTTTGGCAAAAATTTAGAAAATTTATTATTACAACCTCCAATGAAAGATAAAATGGTTTTAGGGTTTGACCCAGCATATCGTACAGGATGTAAATTAGCGGTTATTGAACCAACTGGGAAAAAAGTAGCTATTAAGGTGATTTATCCTCATGAGCCTAAAAACTTGTATGAAGAAAGTAAAAAGATAGTATTAGAATTGATTGATCAATATAAAATTGACATTATTGCGATTGGAAATGGAACTGCAAGTAGGGAAAGTGAAACATTTATCGCTGATGTAATTAAATCTAGTCAAAGGAAAGTGGAATACATTATTGTAAGTGAAGCGGGAGCAAGTGTATATTCTGCAAGTAAGTTAGCAATTGAGGAATTTCCTGATTTGCATGTAGAAGAAAGAAGTGCAATTAGTATTGGTAGAAGACTTCAGGATCCTCTTGCAGAACTTGTAAAAATTGATCCAGAAAGTATAGGAGTAGGATTATATCAACATGATGTTCCTGATAAAAGATTAAAAGAAGTTTTAGATTTTGTTGTTGAAAAAGCGGTTAATTTAGTTGGTGTTAATATTAATACAGCAAGTGCATTTTTACTAAAATATGTTTCAGGAATTACGAAAAAGAATATTGAAAAAATTATTGCTTATAGAGAAGAAAATGGAAGAATTAATTCCAGAGAGGAATTAAAAAAATCTAAAATTTTAAGTGATAAAACATATGAACAAGCCATAGGATTTTTAAGGGTAGTAGATGGCATTAACCCATTAGATGTAACTGGTATTCATCCAGAAAGTTATGGTATTACTTTAGAGTTATTAAAGCTTGTAAATTCCAAAATAGAAGATATTGGAACAGAAAAGCTAGTTTCTTTGTTAGAAAAAGTAAATATAGAAGAAACAGCGAAAAAATTAAATACAGATATTTATACTTTAGAGGATATTATGAATTCCTTAAAGAAACCAAATAGAGATCCTAGAGACGAAATGCCAAAACCAATTTTAAAAAGTGATATTTTGCACTTAGAAGATTTAAAAGTGGGAATGAAATTACAAGGAACAGTAAGAAATGTTGCTCCATTTGGAGTATTTATTGATATTGGTCTTAAAAATGATGGACTTGCTCATATTTCTAAATTGGCATCTCATTATGTAAAAGATCCAATGGATGTCGTTAGTGTTGGAGATATTGTAGATTGCTACGTTGATGAAATTTTATTAGAAAAAAAGAAAGTTTCTCTTTCTTTAATTGAACCATAGAGGAGGAAAAAATATGGCAGAAAGTTTAGTACAATCGTTTTTGGATATGTTTAGTGGACTTGTTGATATGCCTTTTGGAAAAGAGCTCATTGTTTTCATAATTTCACTAATGCCGATTTTAGAGCTTCGTGGAGGACTACTTGCAGCATCACTTTTAAATATGAATCCCATAACAAGTTTTATCGTTTGCTTTATTGGAAATATTCTTCCAATTCCATTTATCTTGTGGTTTATTACCCCAGTTTTTGATAGATTGAAAAGAACAAAGCATTTATCAAAATTAGTCAATAAAATAGAATCGAAAGCAAATTCCAAAAGAGAGCAAATTGAAAAAAGAGAATTTTGGGGATTATTATTATTTGTAGGAATTCCACTTCCTGGAACAGGTGCTTGGACAGGTTCTTTAATTGCTTCTTTGGTTGGAATGAACAAAAAGAAATCACTTTTAGCAGCCATTTTGGGTGTTATATTAGCAGGAATAATTATGATGTTATTATCATTTGGAGTGTTAAAAGGAATAATAGGTTAAAAACTAGTATTTCTTTTTTTGTTTTGATATAATAAAAGAAGGTGATAGTGTGAAACAAGCATTGAAGAACAAATATTATAGTTTAATAGAGATAAATGATTATCCAACATTAGAACTTATAAATTTTATTTTTTCTAAAATGGATACTATATTGTTAACAGAACCTGGGAGGAACCATCAAGAAGAATTTTTTGATTTAATTTCTGTATTAGAATTTACAGAAGAAGCTTTATATCAGGAAATGAATGATGATATTATAAAAGGAGTTTTATCATGATGCAAACAAAGGAAGAGCTAATAGAAAGAGTCATAGAAATACTATCCAAAAAATCATTTACAGAACAGGCCAAAGAGAATTTACTTGGTTCTATTGTTTTTGCTTATGAACATTATAATCCGTCAAAATATATTACAAAAAGCCGAGCAGAATATATAGAAGAATATTTAAGAGTATTAGAGAATATGAAAGGGTATGCTGTAGTTGATTTGAATGAAATTAATGATTCAAATGAGGCTTCTACACATTTTAGAAAAGATATTTTAAAGTCGCCAACTAGAAGTGGAAATTTAGATTTTATAAATGACAAATATGTTCCAACCCAAAATGGAGAATTTTATTGTTCTTGCAAGGGCTTTGCTTGGTGCAGAGAAAAAATGATGTTTTCTTTAGATGAAGGAGATATTATGAGGGAATGGGTTACTGTGCATCATGAAATGACACATTTATCTGAAGGGGCGAATCCATTTCCAATTGACATATCAGTTCCATTTTCTTTTGAATTAAGAAAAATGCTTTATGAAGGTAGGGCAGCTACACATGAAAGCTATATTTCGATTGATTCGTCCAATGTACAAGTAGATAGTTTAGAAAATGAAGATTCAAAATATGAAATTGCTTCTTCTCATTCATATCCTTTATATGGAAAGTTATATCAAATTTTACAGATTATTTTTGGAGATGAAGTATTAGAGCAAATGAGCAAAAATGATAGTAGAGAAGTAGATATGATACAAGAGCTAGAAAGACGATATCCAAGTATTCCAGTATTGGAAGTATTTTCCCATTTAATCTATATTTTAAGTTGTAAATCTAAAGAATCAAAAAATGTATTAATGTCATCTGTTCAGGATTATGTAATGTCTCATTCTAAAAAAATAGAATGGGTGCAGAATCGGATCTTATTAGAAAATCAAAATTTAGAATTTAATAGACAATCATTAGATGAGGAAAAAAGTAGGGAGGAAAAAATAAAAAAGATATTAGAGGATCCTGAATTGTTAACAGAAGAGTATAGAAATGCCAAAGAAAGCGCTAGAAAAGATATTGAAGGATTATACAGTGAGGGGCATTATAGTGAAGATGAATATAGACAAGAATTGGAAGCGCTGGAACAAGATGGTACTTTGGAATATTATCAGGAGACTCAAAGACAAGAAGTAGAGAATATTAAATATATGCGCTCTAGAAGAGAAGTAGCAATTGCAGAATGTTTAGCGAATTTGCAACAATTACAAAATAAAAGAGATAAATTAAAATGTAATGATTTTACTTTTATCTTAGAAAGAGTTTGCTTAAAAGAGCCATCATTAGAAGTTTCATTTTCATTTTTAGAGGAAATGGCACTGAAAATTACTCAAGAATCCGGAAAAGGTTTGACAGAACAAGATAAAGAATATGAAGAGTCAATAGATAAGATTAGAAAAATTTTTGAAGTAAGATTATCAAGATGCTTAATCGCATCAGAAAAAAAAGCCAGCCTAGCTTCCTAGACTGGTGTTTTCGTGTGTTGCTTTTTTTAAAATATCAATAGAATTTTGTAATTGTTCCAATTCTTTTTCATTTAAGTCAACAAGAACTCTTTCTTTAATCCCATTTTTATTTAAAATGCAAGGACTTCCAATATAAATATCATTACTATCATCATAAGCTGATACAGTGATGATGCTATTTTCATCTCCTAAAATAGCATTCGTAATTCTAACTAAGCACATTCCAATGCCATAATAAGTTGCGCCTTTTCTATTGATGATTTCATAAGCAGCATCTCTAACAT
>CANPBV010000017.1 GCA_947572405.1 uncultured Mycoplasmatota bacterium
TGCTTGTTTTAAATAATCACGATAAATATTTAAAAAAGGTGAAAAAAATAAAAAATGGAATGGTAAAACAGGTTAATTGGAAAAATGGAACGATTGAAATAGATATTTTAGAACAAACAATATTTGGTTCTAAGTTAAAGATTAAAAATGGAATAGAAGAAGCGATCATTACTTTTCCAAATCCTGGACTTTTTGTTTTAGATGATATTGCACTTGCTCTTCATATAGGAGAGATTTTAGAAGTTCCTTTTTCTAACATGTTAGAAGCGCTAAAAGAGTACACTGGGATAGAAGGCAGGTTTACCATAGAAACGATTGCCAATGAAAGTATTTTGATTAATGATTGTTACAATTCTAGTTATGAATCATTAATAATGGATCTAAATTTATTAAAACAACAAGAGGGAAAAAAAGTGTTAATTTTAGGAGACATTCTAGAATTAGGAAAAAATAGCAAAAAAATACACAAAAAAATTGGGGAAAAAATTAGAAATATGGAAGATTGTGAGATCTATTTTATTGGAGCAGAAATGAAATATGCTTGGAAAAAGTCAAGGAAAGGAATTCATTTTAATTCAATAGAAGACTGTATAGAAAACTGTGAAAATGATTTTCTTAATTGTATGATTTTTTTAAAAGGTTCCAGGAGAATGCAGTTAGAAAAAATCGTTTCATATGTAAAATCAAAAGTAGATATGGTAGTAAAAAAGGGATAGTAGGATTATAATACCTTTAAGATTTACACTAAATAAAAGGAATAATACAATTTATTTAGAAAGAATCAAGGAGGTATTTTTTTCATGAGAAAATATAAGAAATTCAGGGATAGACTTATTTATTAAAGGTTAGTTCAATAAAGCATTTGCGGTGTTATATATTAGATATGAATATCTAGAATTTGTTTTATATTTTTGCAATAAAAAATATTGTATTTTTTGGATATCTTCTTATAAATTCTTAAATGTCTTTATAACTTTTATTGTTTACGATATTCTTGTTTTTGAAGAGTATTGACATAAATTGTTATAGTTTCTTAATATTTCCACTTTTATTATGTAGCAAGCATGTATCATAGCGTATTGGCAATTAAATTCAAATGTATGGTATGATATCTTTAACTTAAGATTTATAAATATAGCAACTGAAAACTAAAAAAAAGTAGGTGTTTTAATTGATTAAGAAAAGACAAGAAGTATACGACCTATATTGGTATTTTGTTGCTGAAAGGCAAAATATATTTTATGAATAAATAGTTTTATAAAATAAATCATTCTATATGAAATTGGGGAAAAGAAAGTAAAAAAATATTTTCTTTTTTTTGACAAACCATAGGAAATTCGGTATAATGACTAGCAAGGATGTGACATATGAAAATTAAGTACGAATTACATAAAAAAGAGAAAAATACGTTGGGCAGATATGGGACTTTACATACCAATTACGGAAGTTTTGAAACCCCTATGTTCATGCCAGTAGGAACTTTGGCCAATGTGAAAACATTAACGACAGATCAAGTAAAAGCAGAAGGAAGTGCTGTAATATTATCCAATACTTATCATCTGTGGCTTCGTCCAGGCGCAGATATTGTAGAAAAAGCAGGAGGGTTACATAAATTCATGAACTATGATGGGCCTATTTTGACAGATAGTGGGGGATTTCAAGTTTTTTCTTTAGCGAAAAATAAAAAGGACATTGTAGAAGAGGGCGTTCATTTCAAAAGTCATTTGGATGGAAAAAAATTATTTTTAACCCCAGAACTTTCTATTCAAATCCAAAATAAGCTAGACAGTGATATTGCAATGAGTTTTGATGAATGTCCCCCTGCAAGTGCGAGTCATGAATATTTGAAAAACAGTGTTGAAAGAACATTGCGTTGGGCCGCAAGAGGGAAAGCTGTCCATAGCAATCCTAATCAATCTTTGTTTGGAATTATTCAAGGGGGAGCCTATGAAGATTTGAGAAATTTTTCTGCAATAGAAACTGTAAAAATGGATTTTGATGGTTATAGCATTGGTGGAGTTGCCAACGATGGAGAATCAAAAGAGGATATGTATAAAGCAATTGACTACTCCGTTCCTTATATCCCAGAGGATAAACCACGCTATTTAATGGGAGTTGGAGATCCAATTGATATTATTGAAGGTGTTATTCGTGGTGTAGATATGTTTGATTGTGTTTTGCCTACTAGAATTGCTAGACACGCTAACGCTTTTACAAGAAAAGGAAAAATCAATTTAAGAAATGCAAAGTTTAAAGAAGACTTTACTCCAATAGAAAGCTCTTGTGATTGTTATACTTGCACTCATTATACAAAAGCTTATATTAGGCATTTGGTAACTTGTGAAGAAACATTAGGTGGAACATTGCTTTCTATTCATAACATTCGTTTTTTAATTCGTTTGACAGAAGAATTAAGAGAAGCAATCAAAGAAGATAAATTATTAGAATATCGCGAACAGTTTCTAAAGGAATATAATTGGAAACATGATTAGAAACTATATTAAAACAACATCTAAAATAAAAAAAGAAGTGACATTCTTTTTGATCAGTGACCTTCATTATTTTAAACCAAAGGATTTGAAAAAATGCCAATTTATATTAGAAGAAATACATAAAAGAAAGCCAGCCTATTTAATGATTGCGGGAGATTTATTAGATAGTACGAAAGTAGTTCATCAACATTTTTTCATAGACTTCATAAGGGCCTGTGCTTTAGAAACGACCATTTTAATTGGAATTGGAAATCATGACATCACTTTTATAGAGGAGAAAAAAATCTTGTATGATGGGAACAAAAATTTTTGGAAGCAATTAAATAAAATTAAAAATGTTTATGTTTTGGATAACACAAGTTTTGAAACTGATGAACTTTGTATCTATGGATTTCCATATTCCTACTATTATGAAAAATTAGATGTAAAAGATTTTTTAAATCAATATTTGATAGATACAAATCCTCAAAAAATTAACATTCTACTTGCACATGATCCGACCATCACTTCTAAATATGATATGACATCTTATGATATGGTATTGTCAGGTCATACTCATAATGGAATGATTCCAAAAATATTAGAAAAAATGGTTAAAAATAGAGGATTCATTTCCCCTGCTAAAAGGCTTTTTCCAGAAAAAGTTAGGGGGAGATTTCAAATAAAAAATACAGATATTATCATTAGTGGAGGCATTACAAAATTATCAAAAAGAAGTAAGCTTGGTTTCCTAGACATTTTTTGGGCCCATGAACTTACTATAATTACATTAAAGCCAGAATAAAGTTGGCCTTTTTCAATGGAATAACGATTATTAAAAATCATAACTTAAAAATTTTACAAAAAAATAAGCTCGAAAATGCTTATTTTTCTTTTGCTTTTTTATTAATTCCAAGCATACTTCCAAAAACGCAAGACACCAATAACAAAATATAAAATAAAATGGTTTTAACAGAAAAATGAATACGAAGACCTAAATATTGAAATAGAATTAAAAGGGTTAAAAATAAGCCACCTAATTTTAATCCTTCAAACCAACCCTTTTGCTTACTATTTTTTCCAATGATAAAGCCTCCAATAAATAAAGATAACAATGGAGTGATAATTTCTAAAACAGAAAGCGTTTTAGAACCTATCCAATTGATATAATGAAGCAAAGTGACAATAAGAGTAACACCTAACAAACTTCCTATGATAACACCAAAAGCAATTCCTAAATTTTTCATATAAGTCATAAAAGCCTCCTTACTAAATTGTATTCATTTGTATAAAAAATAGACAACCATTCATAATAGAATAGGTGATAATTATGTATATTGGTTTGATTTGGAAAAGTATTGTTTTATATCTTTACATTTTATTCATTCATCGTTTGATGGGAAAAAAGGAAATCAGCAAAATAACAACCTATGATTTTCTAGTTACCATTTTAATGGCAGAATGTGCAGTTTTCTCCATTTCAGAAGAAACTGTTTCTATTTTTTCTTCTATCATACCCATTACGGTTCTAGCCCTTTTACAAATGTTCATTAGTTTTCTTTCTATGAAAAATGATAAATTCCGAAAAATTGTGGATGGAACTCCTTCCATTATTATTAAAAATGGAAAATTGATATTCAGCACCATGTCAAAATTGCGTTATACATTAGATGACTTATTAACCAGTTTAAGAGAACATGGAGTAAAAAGTGTAGAAGAAGTAAACTATGCTGTACTAGAAAACAACGGAAAATTATCTATCTTTCCAAAAGAAATAGAATATCCACTTCCGATTATTTTAGATGGTGTGATTCAAAGACAAACATTAGAAGAAATTGGCAAAGATGAATTATGGGTTAATAAAATCTTAAAACAAAAACAAGTAGAATTAAATGAAGTATTTTATGCTTTTTATACATCTACCAAAACCTTTATTATCACAAGAAAAGAACTATTGTAAAACTTTTTTCACATGTCGATATTGATGAATGGTAACGTAAATAATATTGCTTGCAGTTGCCAGAACCAATCCCCACATACCAATTTTTAAAAGACAGCCAAAATAAAGAAACAATGTCCTTAAAATCATTCCACCTAAAGTCCCAAGCATAGCTTCTTTGGCTTTTCCCATCGCTTGCAAAGAACTAGTAAGTGGTGCTTGAATATAATGAAGCAAACAAATCGGTGCAAGAACCTTAATATAAGATAATCCTTCTTCTGTATTGTAAATAAAACGGAGTGGAACTTCTGGAATCCATAAAAAAATAACAGTCGCAGGAATTCCTACCAGTAACGAAAAAAAGATAGCTTGTTTAATTTTTGATTTTGTATATATTTTTTTCCCTCTGCTATAACTTTTGCTAACAATTGGAAGAAGCGCTTGCGAAATCGCTCCTGTAAAAAAAGAAGGAAGCAATAATAAAGGCATCACATATCCACTGATGATTCCGTATTCTGTTACAATAAACTGATTAGAATAGCCAACATGCAAAAGAGTAGTAGTTAAAATAATTGGTTCTAAAAAATAACCAACACTTCCAATTAATCTACTACCAGTACTAGGAATGCTAATAGAAAAGATTTCTTTTATAGAAGAAACATGTGGAACGAAATCTTTTTTGGATAATTTGAAATTTTTAGGCAAAAAGAAGAATAATACCAAAATAGAAGTTGTTTCACTAATAACATTGGAGAGAACAACAAAAGCAACCGCATATTCAATCCCATACTTTAGAAAAATAGGGATTCCTAAAAATAAAGTAATCAGTCTAATAATATCTTCTAAGATATTGGAAATAACATGTGGAACCATTCTTTCTTTCCCAAAAAAATAGCCTCTTAAAATGCTAGAAATGCTAATGAATGGAAGCACAAGCCCCATGCATAAAAGCCCATAATAGCTCCTACTTTCATGTAACAAATTATTGGCAATAAAAGAAGAGGCAAAAAACAAAAATATTAAAATAAGGGCATTGATCGTCATGGATACAGGAATAAGAGAAAACACTAAATTTTTATTGTTATGGTTATCCTCCGCTACCAATTTACTAATTGCAACTGGAAATCCTAACTGTGCAAGAGCGATAAAGAGTGTAAAAGTAGGTAACAACAACATATAAATACCAATACCTTCTGTTCCCATTGCCCTTGTCATCACAATTCTAATGATCATCCCTAGAATTTTCGTGAAAAAACCACCAATTAATAGAATCATTGTAGATTTTACTAGTTTGCTCTTCATGGAATCACCTTGTCCTAGTGAAGTTTATGAGTCCATTCTCTTTTTTAGTCCTTTTCTTGACTAATTTCCATAATCGTTATAAAATAGTAATAGAATAGGTGATTGATATGAAAAAAAATGGGTTTACATTAGCAGAATTATTGGGAGTTATTACAATATTAAGTTTGATTTTATTAATTGCAATACCAACAATCGACAGAATGCTAAAAGAAGGAAAAACCGATTTATACGCCTCCCAAATAAAATCGATCGAAGCAGCTGCAAAGATGTGGGGAACTGATCATATAAATGAACTGCCAGATGTAAATGAAACTAAAACTATAACTTTATCAAGGTTATGGCAAGATGGATATATGGATGAAAATATTGAAAATCCAAAAACGAAAAAACCATTTAGTGGCAATTTAGAAATTAAAATCGTAAATCATGGAACTTATTATCGTTATCAAGTAATCAAGTAAGAAAAATCAAAAATTCTTGCTTTTTTCTTTCCAAAATAACAGTTTTGATATATAATGAGAGTATGTGATTTTATAGGAGGGGCTATGACAGAAGAATTTAGAACCGAAGAAGAATTATACGATAGAGTAAAGCCTGCACTCATGACCAAAAGGGAAGAAATGAGAAGAAATGGTTTTCCCTATGTAAAAGAAGAAGATGTATGGAACTATTTAAAAGAAAAAAAGTGGAAAACAGAACAGGGGTTATCACTTTATCAAATGGTAGATGATATTTTAAATAGTGATTCAGTGCTCATTGATGATTATTTAAAATCAAAACTTAATTTAAGAGAAAGAAAACGTTATTTTGAAGAGAGGGAGTAAACATGAAGAAAAAAGGTTTAGGGACAGTGATTGGAAACCTAGTAATGTTATTGATGGTTTCTGCAGTATTAGGAATGGGATTTATTCCGCTATTTAAAAATCTAAATTTTGGTCTTGATTTGCAAGGTGGATTTGAAGTTTTGTATCAAGTAAAAACAGTGGATGGTGGAAAAGTAACCAAGGATATGGTTACAAGTACTTATAAAACAATTGGAAAAAGAATTAATGTTTTGGGAGTAAGTGAACCAAATATCACAGTGGAAGGGGACGATAAAATTCGTGTCCAATTAGCAGGAGTTACAAACCAAGATCAGGCTAGGGAACTTCTTAGTAAAGCAGCCAATTTAACATTCCGTGATACAAAGGATAATTTACTTATGACCGCCGATGTATTAAAAAGTGGTGGGGCAAGAGTGGGGCAAGATAACAGTGGAGCTCCAGCAGTTGCTTTAAGTATCAAAGATAATGAAAAATTCTTAAAAGTCACAACAAATGTCAGTAAAATGGAAGACAATCGTATTGTTATTTGGCTAGATTTTGAAGAAGGAAAAGATTCTTTTTCAAAAGAGCAAGGAAAATGTGGCAGTTTAAAATCTTCTAGATGTTTATCTGTGGCTAGTGTTGGGCAAGGGTTTGCAAGTGATGTTATTATTCAAGGAAACTTTAAATTAGAAGAAGTAACAAACTTGGTTGAATTAATTAATTCAGGAAGTTTACCAACAAAATTAGAAGAGATTTCCTCTAAAACAGTAGAAGCCTCTTTTGGAGCACAATCGTTAGATAAAACATTTTTAGCAGGGGTTGTAGGAATTGTACTAGTTATGGTATTTATGATAGGAATTTATCGCTTTGCTGGATTTATTTCTAGTATTGGTATTTTAATTTATACATTTATTACATTTTTCATTTTCTGGCTAATTGGAGGAGTATTAACCCTTCCTGGAATTGCAGCTTTGGTCATTGGAATAGGAATGGCAGTTGATGCTTCAGTTCTTAATTTTTCAAGAATCAAAGATGAAATGTATGAGGGAGTAAACTTACAAAACGCATTTATAAGAGGAAACAAGAATTCATTTTGGGCTATTTTTGATTCCAATTTAACAACATTGTTGGTGGCAATCATTCTCTTTATCTTTGGAGAAAGTAGTATCAAAGGGTTTGCAACCATGCTAATAATTAGTATTTGTGTTACTATGCTAATTATGGTTTTCTTAACGAGATCGCTACTAAAAATGTTTGTAAAATCTGGATATTTTGATGATAAGCCAAATATCTTTATTGGGGTAAAAAAGAAACATATTCCTGAAAAAGGCCAAGTCAGAATTGCGAAAATGCCTTTTGAAAAAGTTGACTTTATGAAGGGCAGATTTGGATATATTATTTTTAGTTTAATTATTATAATAGCTGGTGTAATTTTTATGATTTCCCCAGGTTTAAAACTTGGAATTGACTTTAAGGGTGGCTCATCTATTACATTAACTTCAGAAAAAAAATTGGAAGGAAAAGTATTGGAAGAGGATATTAAAACTTTAGGGTATCAATTAGACCAAGTCGAAGAAATAAATAACAATACGGTTATAATACGTGTTACGGATACTTTATCAAAAGCAGAAGTTGCAAAAGCAGAAAAACACTTTAAAGAAAAATATGAAGCCAAAACAGATATTGGGGTTGTATCAAATGTTGTAAAGCAAGAACTGGTAAAAAATGCGATTATTTCTGTTTTACTAGCCTCTATTGGAATTATTATTTATATGTCATTACGGTTTACTTTTAGATATGCCATTAGTGGTTTGCTAGCCATTTTCATTGATGTATTTGTTATCATTTCTGCCTTTAGCATTTTTAGATTAGAAATATCAAGTATTTTTATTGCTGCCATTTTATCTATCATTGGCTATGCAATCAATGATACTATCGTTACATTTGATCGTATCAAAGAAAATCTTTCCCATTTTGGGAAAAAAGGCGTGAAAAATGAAGAAGAGCTTAAAAAAATGGCAAATAAAAGTTTAAGACAGACACTTGCACGCAGTATTATTACAACGATAACAACATTAATACCAGTTGTTTCATTAATTGTATTAGGATCTCATGAAATTTTGAATTTCAATATTGCACTATTGATAGGATTAATATATGGAGTGTTTTCTTCTGTATTTATCGCAAGTGGATTCTGGTATCAATTTGAAAAAAAACAAATCGGAAAACCTGCCAAAAAGAAATGGTATGAAGAATAAGGAGAATTCATTTCTCCTTTCGTTCTATAAAAAGAAGGTGTAAAAATGAGAAAAGATAATCCGAACATTACTTATCAGGAATTAGAAACACAAATTCAAACTTATATCACTGATCAAGCAGATTTGGATCTGATAAAAAAAGCCTATCAATATGCATATGAAATGCATTTTGGCGTAAAACGACTCACAGGAGAGGATTATATTACCCATCCTTTAAATGTCACTTACATATTAACCACAATTCAGGCTGATGCTGCTACTTTGTGTGGCGGATTATTACATGATGTATTAGAGGATTGTGATGTTACCAAGGAAGAACTAAGAGAACTATTTGGAACTGAAATAGTAACACTTGTAGATGGTGTTACGAAAATTAATAAGCTTAACTTTTCAGGCGACAACGAAGCAACCATTGCGAATCATAGAAAAATCTTAGTGGGATTATGTGAAGATGTAAGAGTAATGATTATCAAATTGGCAGATCGTCTTCATAATATGCGGACACTTTGGATTATTCCAGAAAAAAAGCAAAAAGCAAAGGCAAAAGAAACTCTAGATATTCTAACTCCGATAGCTGGACGTTTGGGAATGAATAAAATCAAAAGTGAATTAGAAGATCTATCTCTTCGTTACTATAAATCAGAAGCATACTTTTCTATTGTAGAACAATTAAATCAAACAAAGCAGGAGAGAGATCAGAACGTAAATGAAATGGTATCAAAAGTTTCTGCTTTGCTAGAAGAACAACATATTCCTCATGAAATCAAGGGCCGAAGCAAAAGTATTTATAGCATTTATAAAAAAATGGATAAAGGGAAACGCTTTAGCGAAATATATGATTTACTAGCTTTAAGAGTATTTGTAAATACAGAGGCAGAATGTTACCAAGCTTTGGGTATTATTCATTCAAAATATCGTCCAATTCCAAAACGTTTTAAGGATTATGTAGCTATGCCAAAAACCAACATGTATCAGTCCTTACACACAACTGTATTTGGAGTTGATGGACAACTTTATGAAATTCAAATACGTACTTATGAAATGGATCAAGTCGCAGAAAATGGAATAGCTGCACATTGGTCTTACAAAGAAAAAGGTAGTGTTAAAGCCAATATGCAAAATGCTATGGAGCAAAAACTTCAATTCTTTAAAGCCATTATGGAATTGAAAAATGAAGAGGAAAATGCAGAAACATTTGTACAGAGTGTTCGAGATGATGTGTTAAAGGATAGCATTTACGTTTTTACGCCACAAGGGGATGTCATTGAACTTCCGATTGGTAGTACGCCAATTGATTTTGCTTACAAGGTGCATACTAATGTTGGAAACAAAATGGTAGGAGCAATTGTAAATGGAGGAATTGTTCCATTGGATTATGAATTAAAAGACAATGATATTATTAAAATCAATACCAACAATAATTCTAAACCCAGTCGAGAATGGATTAATATGGCATATACAACAGGAGCCAAAAATAAAATCAAATCTTTCTATCGCAAGATTGATAAAGAATCTTATAGTAAAGAGGGCGAAGAAGCAATCAATAAAGAGCTTCGAAAAAGAAAATTATCCATCAGTGATTTCTTTACGGAAGAAAATGTTGACAAAATACTAAAGGAATTCAAATACAATAATAGAGAAGAGTTATTTGTAAATGTTGGAAATGGAAAACTAGCGCCTAATGCAGTTTTAAATATTATTTATAATACCAATAAATCAAAACATGAAATGATTTTAGAAAATGTAAAAAATACAGAAGTAAAAGCCCCAACCGTTAAAAATGATATTGTTGTAGAAGGAATCGATGAAATAAAGGTCAACGTCGCTTCTTGTTGCAAACCAGTTCCAGGAGATAGAATCATAGGATATATTACGAAAGGATATGGTATTACTGTTCATAGAATGGCATGTCCAAATATGACCGATTTAGAAGACAGAACGATTACTGTGCATTGGAATGAAACTGTTAGCAAAAAATATCCAACAAGTCTATTAATACGCACCAATCAAGGAAATGAACTCTTATTAAAGATCATTTCAAAAACTTCTAGTTATAATATTGCAATTAAAAGTATCAACAATATAAATTCATCAGATGCGCTCATGTGTGAACTCACTATATTGGTAGATGGGAAAGAAAATTTAATGAAATTTGTGAATGAATTAGAAGCAATGAATGATATTATATCAGTTGAAAGAATGATGAAGTAATGAAATTGGTCATTCAAAGAAGTAAGGAAGCGAGTGTTGAAGTAGATGGAAAAATAGTAGGGGCCATTCCTTTTGGCCTTGTCATTCTCGTTGGCTTTACACAAAATGATACAGAAACAGACATTGATTATTTGATAGATAAGACTCTGAATTTACGCATTTTTGATGACGAACACGGAGTCATGAATCGATCTTTACTAGACGTTGGTGGATATATTCTTAGTATTTCACAATTTACTTTATATGCTGATGCTAAAAAGGGAAGAAGACCAAGTTATACTCATGCAATGAAAAGAGAAGAAGCAATTCCTTTATATA
Source organism: uncultured Mycoplasmatota bacterium (assembly GCA_947572405.1). GTDB lineage: Bacteria > Bacillota_I > Bacilli_A > RF39 > UBA660 > MGBC102946. The sequence goes on from CANPBV010000017.1 coordinate 11,306, forward strand.
CACTTTGGAATCAAAAACTCTCCCAATTTGTTCCTGTAGAAACTGGGATATTTGGAGCAGAAATGAACGTCCATTTAATTAACGATGGACCCATTACAATTATTTTAGAAAGTAGGTAATTTATATGCTAAAAAATAAAATGGATTTTAAACTTGTTAATCTTTGCCTAATTATGTTAATTGTATTTTTGATGTATAAAACTGGCAATCTATGGGGAGGGGTATTTAATACTTGCTTAAAAATTATTTCCCCTTTCTTTTTGGCTTTTGTTGTTGCTTATGCCTTGTATCCAATTTTAAAATATTTACAAAGCAAAAAAATCCCTAAGGGGGTAGGGATCTTCATCATTTTGGGAGTATTAGTTGGGGTCATTGTATTACTATCTGTAATGGTTGGGCCATTATTATTTAATCAGGTTTCTAGTCTTTTTAATAGTATTATTGCGTTCTGTAAAGAAATCACGACTAACTATAATATTGATTTAGGGGGGATTCAGAATTCTCTATCAGGTGTATTTGATAATATTGTTAGAAAATTAGGAACTTATGTATCTGATGGTGCCATGAATGCGATTGGGCTTTCGATTAATTATGTTTCAACCTTTTTTATTGTTTTTGCAGCTTCCATTTATCTTTTATCTGATATGGAACGAATTAGAGCTAGCGTAAAACGTTATTTGGTAAGAAAAAATGAACGAGCTTATGTATATGTTCGGAGATTAGATAATGAAATGCAGAATTATCTAGGTGGATTTTTAAAGATTGTAGTGATTTCATTTTTTGAATACTCCATAGCTTTCACGATAATTGGACATCCAAATGCTATATTGTTGGGTTTACTTGCAGCCCTAGGAAACTTAATTCCATATTTTGGAGGAATTTTCGTTAATATTATAGCAGCCATTACTGCATTTGTAATTAACCCAGCGCTGTTTATTAGAACCTGTATTGTTTTTGCAGTGTTATCCAATGTAGATGGATATATTATTAACCCTGTTGTATATGGAAAGTCAAACGAATTACATCCACTAATTACTATTTTCGCAGTATTTGCAGGTGGGATTTTATGGGGAATTGCAGGAATTGTTATGGCATTACCACTTTCGATTATTTTAATTACAACATATAAATTCTTTGGTCAAGATATTACATCTAAAGTGGGAGCCATGAAAGGTACTAAGAAAAAAGCTTAAACATACGATTTGGTATGTTTTTTTATATATAAAACTAATTTTCTTATTGTACTTGTAAAAAATAAAAATTTCATTTATAATATTTGTAGAATAGGAGCATCTAATATGAACAAAAAAGGATTTACATTAGCAGAATTATTAGGAGTCATTACAATATTAGGACTTCTTGCGCTTTTAATCATTCCAGCTGTTGATAAAGCAATTAAGGAAAGTAATAAAACGTTATATCAGGCGCAGTTAAATACAATCATAGAAGGAGCAAAAGAATGGTCAGCCGATCATATTAGCGAATTACCAGTAAGTGGGGGAAGTATCACCGTCACATTAGAAGATTTGAAATTAGGAGGATATGTAGTGGCGGACATTAAGAATCCGAAAACAGAAGAATTATTTCCTGATGATTTAACAGTAAAAATTACAGAGCATAATAGTCAATATAAATATCAGGTATTAAATTAAAGCAAGTGTTTTCTTGATGTGAACTAAAACCAGTAGACATCTAAAAAAAGCAAATATAAAATCAAGGGCATCATTTTGACCCTTGATTTTTATATAATATACTTTGAATTTTAGTGGTATTTTTAAAATTCAATTTGGCACACTCTTTTAATTTATTAAATCCAAATTGTGTGGCAATTTTAACTCCCATTTCATCAACGACATCACTTGCACCTTTTGGTAAAAAAACACCTAATGAATCTCCCAATTTATCAAATTCTTGTATAAAGATATATCTACTAATCAAAGACGCACAAGCAACAGATAAACATTTATCTTCTCCCTTTGTCATAAATGTAATATTTTGGACAACATTGGGAAGCCCTTTTAAGTAATGAAAATAAACACCTGGCTTAGCAAATTCATCAACTACAATATATTCTTGTCCTAAATTTTTATGTACCATTTCATTTAAAGCCTTATTATGCATAATTGCTTTTATCTTGTTCATATTAATATCAGAATTATAACGTTCATTATATTCTTTGTTAGATAAGACAATTGAATGATAGGTAATTCTTTTTATGAGTTTGGGAACAATTTCTAAAATCTTATCATCCGTTAATTTTTTAGAATCTTTTACCCCTAATTGTTCTAAAAATGGGATGTCGTCTTTATGGATGAATGTGGCTGTTACAACCATGGGTCCAAAGTAGTCCCCAGTTCCAACTTCATCTGACCCAATCGATGAGGCATAGTAAATATTAGGATCAACCACAATCTCCTTTTTTTCTTTCTTTTCTTTTTGCTCACTATTTGTCATTTCCACTTGTTTTAAAGGATTTAAATGTTGTTCCATTTCCTTCCACATTGCAGCATCTATATCAGCACTCATCCCTTGAAAAACCGCTTTTCCAGATTCATAAAGTGTAATAACAGTATCTGCTTCATCCGCTTGGAAAACAGCGTAAGGTGGTGTTTTAGAACGTTTTTTATCTTCAAAATATTCAATCATTTTTTGTTTTGTGTTTTCACTCACTTTTAATGTAATTGTCATAAATCGTGCCTCCTATACTATTATTTTATCACAAACCTAAGAAAAATCTTTCTTTTTCGACAAATTTATAATATAATTTTAATAGAAGGGAATGGTTAAATTGAATTTAGTTGATATTATTATCATAATATTCATTTTATCAGGGGTAGCAATTGGATGGAAAAGGGGTGCAACTAAGCAATTGGTTTCTTGTGTAGGATTAATTCTTGTTGTTATTTTATCTTTTTTCTTAAAAAATCCAGTTTCTGTATTTTTATATGAGCATTTTCCGTTTTTCAAATTTGGTGGTGTATTAAAAGGAGTAACGGTTTTAAATATTTTGTTATACGAGGTAATTGCCTTTTTGATTGTTTTTACAATTTTAATGGTTTTATTAAAGGTAGTAATGCTTGCAACTACGTTATTTGAAGCAATTCTAAGGGCAACAATTGTACTTGGGATTCCGTCAAAACTATTGGGGGCCTTGATTGGTGTTCTTGAATACTTTATTATTACATTTATCATACTTTACGTGTTAATGTTACCAGTATTTAATGTTCCTTTTATAAGAGATTCAAAATATGCCAATAAAATTTTAAAATCAACACCAATTTTATCGAATATGGTAAATAGTAGTTTAAAAGTAATTGACGAATTTGCTTCTTTAAAGGAAAAATATGAAGTTGCAGAAAGTGCTACCGAATTTAATTTAGAAACATTAGATTTATTCTTAAAATATGATATTGTAGCACTATCTTCAGTGGATAAATTAATTGAAAAAAACAAATTAGTAATTGATAATGTAGATAGTGTATTAAATAAATATAGAACTGAGGTGACAAAATAATGGAAATTATTCATGGAAAAGAAAATGAATTCGAAAGTTTAATCAGTGGAGAACTTGTTTTGGTAGATTTTTATGCTACTTGGTGTGGCCCTTGTAAAATGTTAGGGTCAGTCCTAGAAGAAGTAGCAAGCGAAAGAACAGATGTAAAAATTGTAAAAATGGATGTGGATGAATGTCCAGAACTTTCTAAGAAATATGCGATTATGAGTGTTCCAACTTTAATGCTATTTAAAGATGGAAACGTTATTTCTACAGAACATGGATTTATACCAAAAGTAATGTTAACAAAATGGTTAGAAGAAAACAAATGATAATATAGTCTATAATGATAACGTTATAGACTTTTTTTAAAAATTATCAGAAATACATATATATTTTTATCATGCAATATGGTATACTATTATCATACGAGGTGATATTATGGATCGAGAAGAAAGAAATATGAAGGGCACTCAATTGTCCATTCCAGGTTGGCATTTTGAGCAAGAAATGGATCAGTTAGTGATTCCAGGTTGGAATTTTGAGAAGGGAATGGATCAGTTAGTGATTTCAAATTGGAATTCAGAAAATACAGCGCCAGTAGAACCTTTGCCTTCCACAAATAATGTGAAAGTAAAAACAATGAGATATCCAGGCCGGCACTAAAAGTGGAAGCAATATATCTCTAGAAAAGAGAATGTTAGCAAATTAAAAATATATAGTAAAAACTGAATAAAGCAGAAATTCCTTTCTGCTTTTCTATTGACCGAAAAATTGGATCCTAGTATAATAAATGAAGAAGGAAAAGGATATCATAAAAAATGGTAGTGATGATATGGAAAAATATAAAGAAATAGAAAAAAGTATTATAAAAAAGTACCGAAAAAAAATATGGGGTCGATTTGTTCGAGCTATTACAGATTATGAATTAATCAAAGAAAATGATAAAATTGCAGTTTGCATTTCTGGTGGGAAAGATTCCTTTTTGCTTGCCAAATGTATGCAAGAAATTAAACGGCACGGCAAAATGAATTTTGAATTGGCGTTTATTGTAATGGATCCTGGGTATAATAAAAAAAATAGGGAGTTAATTATAGAAAATGCTCACAAAATGAATATCCCAATCACAATGTTTGAAAGTAATATTTTCGATTCTGTGACTACATTAACAGAGGGAAACCCTTGTTATTTATGTGCTAGAATGAGAAGGGGATTTCTATACAGTAAAGCAAAAGAATTAGGCTGCAATAAGATTGCTCTAGGACATCATTTTGATGATGCCATTGAAACGGTTTTACTCTCTATGTTTTATGGCGGTGAAATAAAAACGATGATGCCAAAACTTCATAGTGAAAACTTTGAAGGGATGGAACTCATAAGACCTCTTTACTATGTCAAGGAACATGACATTATCGCTTGGGGAAAAAGTAATTATTTAGAATTTTTAAATTGTGCTTGCAGATTTACAGAGCATACAGAAACAGTGGATCCAAGTCTTTCAAAACGCCTAGAGATGAAATCTTTAATCAATGAATTTCGAAAAAAAAGTGATTATGTTGATATCAATATTTTTAGAAGTATTGAAAATGTCAATTTAAACGCGATAATTGCTTATCGAAAAGACGGAAAAAAATATTCGTTTTTAGATGAATATGATAAATAGAAGTAGGTGATGTATGATGGAAAAAGAGGAAAATGTCTTATTTGTAGTTGCCATCATATTACTTATCGCCGACTTTTTTGTTGTCTTTTTTTTAAATGTTATTCCTAAAATCAGGTTAGAAAAAGGAAACATCGTTTTAAATCTAAATGATATTTATATAGAACCAGGATATCATGCCTCTAAACTTTATTCTGACATGACTAATAAAGTAATTGTCAACAACAATATCAATACAAAAAGAATAGGAACCTATAAAGTAATATATACCATCTATTATAATGGACAAGCATACCAAAAAGTACGTTATGTATCAGTTTTGGATCAAACTCCGCCAACAATTACATTAAAAGGATCTAATCCAGCAATTGTTTGCCCAAAGAAAACCTATGAAGAAGAAGGATATGAAAGTATAGATAATTATGATGGTGATTTAACCAAGAATGTAATCTTAAAAAATAACACAAATCATATTCTATATTCTGTACGGGATCATTCGGGAAATTTTTTTTCCATAAAGCGAAACATTCAATATGAAGACAATGAAGAACCTGTTATTACATTAAAAGGGGGCAATGCATACTCCCTCTATATTGGCGAAACTTACCAGGAACCAGGCTATCAAGCGATTGATAACTGTGATGGAGATATTACCAATAAAGTAACTACCACATCTAATTTAGATACCAATAAGATAGGAAGTTATGAAATTATTTACGAAGTAAAGGATAGTTCCTCAAGGACTGCCAAAATAAGTAGAAAAGTAGTTGTATTAGGACCAAAACCATCAAACGGGAAAATAATTTATTTGACCTTTGATGATGGTCCAAGTTCTTCTATTACCCCTGAGCTTTTAGATATTCTAAAAGAAGAAAACGTAAAAGCAACTTTTTTTGTTTTAAATCGTGGATCTAGTTTAGACTATTTAATAAAACGAGAATACGAAGAAGGACACACAGTCGCACTCCATGGAAGCAGTCACAATTATAAGCAAATCTATAGTTCTGTAACCGCTTTCTTTGATGATTTAAGCATCATTCAAAATAAAGTGGAATCCATTACAGGGGAAAAGCCTATGATTATTCGTTTTCCCGGCGGAAGTTCTAATACGATCAGCCGATTTAATCCAGGTATTATGACTATACTAACAAAAGAAGTCAAAGCAAGAGGTTATCATTACTTTGACTGGAATGTGGGAAGTGGAGATTCAGGAGAAGCACATACAGCAGATGAAGTATATCACAATGTTATAAAAAATTTAGGAAATAATAATAATATAATTTTAATGCATGATTTTGGCGGAAATTACAAAACATTACATGCTATTCGAAAAATTATTCAATATGGGAAAAATAATGGTTACACCTTTGAAAAAATTACAATGAATACTTTAGAAACTCATCACCGAGTAGCCAATTAGAATGGAATTCGAAGTCTTGCTTTAATTGGTTACTTTTCTTTTAATTCTTTTTTGGTATAAACCTTTCTGCTAATTACATTAGTATTTTTTAACTTAAACCGAGCATTTAAATAATCGTAATAAGCTCCTGGGGTAATAATTCCATTCACACATAAAATTTGTTTTCCGATAGAGCTTAAAACATATTGAGCTAACATTGCGCAGTTTGTTTTTAACACGAAAAACTTCCTATATTTTCCTTTTATAATTTTATAAAACTTCCCATTTGCGTACTTATAAATTTCACTTGACATATCTTGATAGTGCCCATTTGGGAGCAGTCCTTTTTCAAATTGTTCTAAATCGGAATAATAAGGTTCTGTATTCGTTGTAAGCAACTTTTGAAGTTGTTCTTTGACAACCGTTTTCTCCTTTTCGGTCAGACAAAGACCGAATTCAACAAGATAACGTTCCTTTTTATCAACCATATACTCGATATATTTTTCTTTGTCAGCTACTAAAATAACCCCATCTCCGATAGTATCAAATAAGCTTCTAGAATGCATATCATAATTTCCATAAGAATAGATTTTCTCATCGAATGCGATTTCCATATGACCCATTGCAGCAGTTCCGCTTTTTGCCAAATGAATCAAAACATAAAGATCTGGAACATCTGATTGCTTCTTATAACTGAAACTATCGCTTTCGACCTCTAATATTTCATTTACTAAAGTGATTAATTTTCTTGGAATAAATGCATTTAAAATAGCAGGAAGCGGGATTTGAATTTGTTGTTTAATGCGATCAGTTGTTCTTTTTGGGATTAAAACTGTAAAGAAATCCGTAATTTTAGTAAGTCCATAGCCAATCAAGTAAATACCTAAAATAATAGAAGTTACCTGAATATTTTGTTCTTTATTAAATAGTAGAGGAATTAAAAATAAAATAAGAAATAAAATGTTTAGAATCACTCGTAGGCGTCCTTTAATTTTATATTTTCGGTAAATCAAATATTGAATGCTATTAATAATGGTATGAAGTAACAAGTAAAGCCCAAAACAAATCCCCAGACTATGTAAAATAAAGTTTGGGAATGACAATACTGCAATACCTATAAGAATATCTTGAATGCCAGTTATAATAGGTAGCCAAACATTTTTTTTGTTCTTTTCCCATAATAATTTAAAAATAGAAAAAACACCAAATGAGACTGTTAAGCCACCAAAAATCAAAAGTAAAATCTTTAAAGTCAAATGATTGATAAAAAATAGACAAACCCCTAAAATAATAAATGTAATCCCATTTAATAGTAGGGTAGTTGCATTGATACTTTTTGCAAGCATACCACCAACTCCAATTACTATATATCATATAATAAAAGAAGAAAATAGTCAAAACTTAGTGTAAAGAGTTATGGGGATTTTGAATGAAAAAAGTAAAAATCCTTT
>CANPBV010000018.1 GCA_947572405.1 uncultured Mycoplasmatota bacterium
GTGACATATCAAAACATGGTGGATCAAAGTCATGTATGGAACCTAGGGGGATGGAGTACATCGTATATTACAAGAGCCCAGATATATCAGTATGAGAATGGGACAACAGTGTATTCTGGAAGACCAACAAAATGGACAGGAAAGGTAGCACTCATGTATCCGAGTGATTATGCATATGCAAGTAATGGAGGAAGTACATGCGATAGTACCAATCTCAGTAGTTGGAATGGAAGTACAGCAAAAGCGGAATGTGCAGAGAAGAGCTGGCTATACAACCCATCCTATGACCAATGGACACTCACTTCTGGTAGCAGCAACTCGTACTACGTGTTCGCTGTGAGTACGAGCAGGATTGTCGGCTCCTACTACGCGAACCACAACTACAATGGTGCGCGCCCAGTCTTATATCTAAAATCCGAAGTAAAAATAACAGGAGGGAATGGAACGGCAAGTGCACCATATACACTAAGCGGGTAGGAGTTGGTAGGAGTCGTCGAAGAAGGAAAAGGACAATTAATTGTCACTTTAGGGGAAATGTTTCTCTTGTAAAATAGATAACTATTAAAATGGATAAGAAGTAGAAAATAATGAAACCAAAATGTAAGATTAGATATAGCGTAAAGTGGAATACCAAGGAAAAAAAAGAAACAATTAACAATCAAAATGTAACAGACTTAAAAAGAGTATTATTAGAAAAAGGAAAAGAAATAAATGTTCAAATCATAAAAGGGAGGATTAGTAAAACAACAGTATTATTAATGATAAGCGCTCCGCCAAGTATCTGTGTATCAAAAATTATACAGAATTTAAAAGGAAAAACTTCTAGAATAATAAATATAGAATGGGAAAAAGGATATATTTGTAAAACCATATAATAGATACCTAAAGAAAAGATTTATTTTGTGATAAATAGCGATAGCTACATTTTATTTCCTTAGAAATTGGAATATAAACGAATAAAAAAAGCTAGTTGAAAATCCATTATTTGATTTTCAATTAGCCTTACTAAAAAAGGACATTTCAGTCCTTTTTATTCTTTTTCAATGAGAAAACGTTTTAACTCTTCTGGATCCTTGTCATTTTCTATGATATCGTAAATTAAATCAATAATTGGCATATTTACATTTTGATTTTTTGTAAGTTGATAAATAGATTTTAATGTATAAAGACCTTCAATTGTGGTAGAACATTTATAATCTTCAATTTCATCCTTTGGAATCTTTTTACCAATTAAATAACCCAAAGAAAAATTTCTTGATTTAGAACTTGTACAAGTAAGAAGTAAATCTCCAAATCCAGCAAAAGATAAAATTGTTTTTTTATCTCCACCTAGCTTATAAATTAATTCTTTCATATCATGTAATGACTCTGTAATAAACATTGCTTTTGTTGACTCTGGCAAGTGCATGCCCTCTAACATACCAGCTGCAATTGCAATAACATTTTTGATGGAACCGCAAATTTCAATTCCCTTGATATCCTCTGTAATTCTCAACTTAAAATAATCATTTTGGAAAGCTTGTTTAATGATAGAGATGGTTTCCTCATTTTGACTTCCTAAAGATAACCCAATTGGAATTCTTTTCACAATGTCAATAGCAAAAGATGGGCCAGAAATAACTGCTAGATTTTCGGTATCAATATATTTTTTTACAACATCATGGACAAATAAACAGGTATCATTTTCAATCCCTTTACTCGCAATACATAAATGCTGATCTGGATTTAAAATTGGATTTAATTCTTGCGCTATATCATCGACAAATGCAGCCGGAACCGCAATTACAATTAATTTCTTATCCTGGATGGCCTCCTGCATATTATTAGTAAAAGAAATATTGGATGAAATTGTATAGTCTGGCAATTTTGGACTGGTTCTGTTTTTATCCAATTCCTCTATTTCCGTGGAAAACTTTGACCACATTGTAACCTCGTTTTTATTATTTTCTAAAACGCTGGCTAGAGCTATTCCATAAGCTCCAGTACCTAATATCGCAATTTTCATAACATTCCTCCTCGTATAACCACATTATAGCACGTTTCTAGCAAATTCGAAAATAGTATTTTTTTTATATTTCTGTAGAATTTTGCATAATTATATAATAGGAAAGTCATAAAAAAAACATTGGCAGAACCTTTGTTCTTGGCGTAATCAACATACATGGGGTGATGAAATATGATAATCCATAGAGCCTACAAATTTAAAGTATATCCAAATCTAGAAAAGAATCTATTCATAAAACATTTGGATGTAATAGATGTATTTGGAAGATAAAAGAAGGGATAAGAACAAACAAAAGGAATCGATAAAAAAAGTAAGTAGCGAATGTCGGAAATTAAACCTGTGGAGCAGGTAGATGGCGAGAGCAAAGAAGTATAAGCATTTCAGTGTGAGTTTAAATACTTCACAATTTATTTTGAAGCTTTGTTCTATGAATAGAATAATTCGTCTAATTGGCTCAAAAAAGGATAAAATTTACTATAGCAAAGAATGAAACAATATGATAGAATAGTAAACAATTATTATGTCATGGGAAGGGTGTCTTGTATGAAAAATGTAATTTATACCCCATTTGGAAACTTTGGAGTAAAGCAAAATGAACAGCCAGTAGAATTCAATTATACAATTAAGAATTATTCTTCAAATAAATCATCTGCATTAATTCGTTTATATGTAATAGAAATAGACGCAAAAGAAAAAGAAGCCTTAATTTGCGGTTTTGATGAACCTATATTTGAAAATTTAAATAAAGATGAACATTCAACCACTTTATTTGTAGAAAACGAAACCTTGGTACTAGGCTTATGCAATATAAATCCAAACAAACAATCTTATATCATGACAACCAACAATGCCTATGGATTCACATACAAAGAAAACAATAAAATTACTTTAATCCTTTGTTGTATTGAAAAAGAAAAATTTAAAGATGCGAAAAAAATAATTCAAAAAGCGATTCAAAATGAAATGGAGATGTTGCTTGATATAAAAATAAAGAAAAAATCGAAAAGACCCTTACTAGGAACATTTTTATTTATTTTACTATCTTTTATATATATAGCCTTTGCACTTCTTTTAACAAAATATAAAATAGTGAGTCATGAGATGTTGAAAAAGATAGGAATTGGAATGGTAGGCGTCGTATTGATTTCATTCGCTCTCACCAATTTATCTGTACCAAAGAAACCTAAAAAAATGAAAAAAAATAAAACGACATTTTTGGTTTCATTGTTGTTATTAACAATCATATTAGTGGCTTTAGGAATAACTGCATTTATGTTTTTGAATGCTATCGGAACCGTTAAAAATGAAATGATTTTGGGAATTGGTCTTATTATTATTTCCCTTGTAATTTTGTGCTGGTTTACGTCAGAATATAAACTTGAAAAACCAGCACTGGACAAAAAGAGGAACGAAAAAGTAGCAGTGGAAATTTCTAGTACTTTAGAACAATCAAAATCATTAAACCCTCATGTTTTAAATCTTGCCCTAATGTTTCCAAAACACCTAAAAGAAGAATGGATAAGTTTGATCAATAAACTTCAGATAGAAAAGGTAACAACAAGTGAAATAACAACGATTTATCAATTAACAAGGGAAATGGTAACAATCCCATATCGTATAGAATTACAAGAATTTGATACAACAACTTTAACAGAACATGAAAAACGAATGTTATATTGTGTTTATACAAGGCATAAAGACGGATATATCAGAGAAAAATATATCAAGAAAATATTAGAAACAGAACTACAGGAATGGGAGTTCCCATTTATACTAAAACTAAGTGAAGAATATGTATATGAGATTTTGGCTAGTATTTATAACAACTTAATAGGCAAAGACAATAGGCAATTAATGGAATTTGCGAAAAACAATAAAGAACTGCTATGTAAAGGATATTCTAAAATGCTTGGATATTGGAACCGATTTTATAGAGCTAGGAATCTAGGATTTCATAATTATATCGGAAGAAAATTATTTTATGAATGTTTTGGATATCGTAGAAAATATGAAAAGAAAAGATATCGATGTGCTTGTTGTAACAATAGAACGATAGAAGGATACCTAATTCATTACTACAATGAACCATGTCCAGTTTGTCACTGGCAAAACAATAGCGCTCAAAATAATAATCCAGAAATAGATGGAATCAATAAAATATCACTTAAAAAAGCACAACAAAATTATCAGAATATTGGTGCAATAAAAGAGGAATATCTATCCATTGTTCGAAAGCCAACCGATAAAGAGAAGGTAAAATTGGATTTAGATAGAATAATTAAACTACTGAAAGTGACTCTGATCAAAGAAGGTTTTAAGAAAAATAAAGATCATATTTATGAATATAGAAAAAACTATTTTAAGGTGGATTATCAAGAAGAAAAAATTTTTGTAGAAAAAGCAAAATCACAAGAAGAAGCAATGAAAAATGTTTGGGAAACGTTGGATCAATTAGAAGTAGATTTGGATTATAAATCCCTTGTTGAAAAAATGGTAACTATAATGAAAAAATCATGTGAAAAGAAAAAAACGAAAAAATTGACAAAAATTGAAAAAGATGAAATTGTTGGCGAAGAAATTAGGAATTGGGACCCATTAGGATTCATTGAAAATAAAAAACCAAATGGAGAGTATCAGATAGAAATAAAAAAAATTACAACAAAGTTAAGCAAACTGAAAACAGAAGAAGAATTCAAAGAACATATTGAGCAAGTGTTTCAGAAATTATTTGGAGAAAGTGAATTTACTGATAAGGAAAATGAAATAAAAAAAGTAGCTAAAAAAATATGGGCGAGAATAAACCAGAAAGTGTGAGAACACTTTTTTTTGTAATGAGAGTTTGGAATCTACATCCTAAAAAAATTTCACGAAAATCATAAAAAAGTGTTGCTTTTCATATAATTATCGTGTATACTTTTGAATGTGTGGCATGCATTGATGTGTGAGGTTGCTGATACACCCGGCTAAGTTGTTAAATAAACAAAAAGGGAACTCAGGTTTTTACACGGAGCAAGTCTATACTGGATATAGGCGAGAGGAGGATATAAATATGTCTAAGACAAAAGTTCGCATCAAATTGAAAGCATTTGAACACAAAAGTTTAGATACAGCTTGTGCAAAAATTGTTGAAACTGTAAAAAGAACTGGTGGAGAAGTTAGTGGTCCAATTCCACTTCCAACAGAGGTTGAAAAAATCACTATTTTAAGAGCTGTTCATAAATACAAAGATTCACGTGAACAATTTGAAAAAAGAACACACAAAAGACTTATTGATATCAATAATCCAAGTAAGGAGACTATTGAGGCATTGACTCATTTAGATATTCCAAGTGGTGTTGATATTCAGATCAAATTATAATAGGAGGAAATGTTATGAAAAAAGGAATCTTAGGTCGTAAAATTGGAATGACTCAAGTATTTACAAAATCAGGTAAATTGATTCCAGTAACTGTTGTATCTGTAGAACCAAATGTGGTAACACAAATTAAAACTATGGAAAACGATGGTTATGAAGCAATTCAACTTGGATTTGATACAAAGAGAGAAAAGTTAGCGACAAAAGCTTCTATTGGTCATACCAATAAAGCAAACACTACACCTAAGCGCTTCTTTAGAGAAATTAGAGGTGTAGATGTAAACAACTATTCTTTAGGGCAAGAAATTAAAGTAGACACTTTTGTTGAAGGAGAAGTTGTTGATGTTACAGGGGTAACAAAAGGAAAAGGTTTCCAAGGTGTTATTAAACGTCACGGACAAAGTCGTGGACCTATGGGGCACGGATCACATTATCATAGAAAACCAGGATCAATGGGAACTATGAGACCAATGCGTGTATTCAAAGGTAAAAAATTACCAGGACATATGGGACAATTAACAGTAACAATTCAAAACTTAGAAGTTGTAGCTGTTGATTTAGAAAATAATGTAATTTTAATTAAAGGTAATGTTCCAGGAGCTAAAAATTCATTAGTCATTATTGAATCAGCTGTAAAAAATCCGGATAAAGTAAACGCAAGAGAAGAATTGATTTCTTACGTTACTGAAAAAACACCTGAGAATCCAGAAAGCACAGAAGTAGAAGAAACTGTAGAAACTGAATCAGAAACAGTTACAGAAGAAACTACTGAAGTGGCTGAGTAAGGAGGAATAGTATGGAAAAATTATCTGTATTAAATATAAAAGGTGAAAAAGTTAAAGATATTACCTTAAATGAAACAGTATGGGGAATTACTCCAAATGATGCTGTATTATATGATGCAATTACATTAACAAGAAATGCTTTAAGACAAGGAACTGCCGATACAAAAACTCGTAGCGAAGTAAGGGGTGGCGGTAGAAAGCCATGGAAACAAAAAGGTACAGGACGCGCTCGTCAAGGAAGTACTCGTGCACCTCACTTTATTAAAGGTGGTATTGTATTTGGACCACATCCAAGAAGTTATAGTAAGAAGATGAACAGAAAAGAAAGAAGATTGGCTTTAAAATCTGCTCTATCTTACAAAGTATTAGATAAAGAATTAATCGTGGTAGATAGCTTTATCGCAGAAACAAATAAAACAAAAGATATGAAAAATATCTTAGCAAATTTAAAGGCTGAAGGTAAAACACTAATCGTAGTAGAGGAACTAACAGACAATGTTATTTTAGGAACTCGCAACCTATCAAATATTATTTTACTTGAAGCATCTGAAATCAACACATTAGATATTGTTGCAGCAGATAAAATGATTATTACTGAAGCAGCAGTAAAAGCAATTGAGGAGGTGCTTGTATAATGAATTATAGAAGTATTATAAAAGCTCCAATTATTACTGAGAAAAGTGCTGGATTAGCAGGGCATAATACATATGTATTTAGCGTTGACATCAAAGCAAATAAAACTCAAATAAAACAAGCAATCGAAAACATTTTTAATGTAAAAGTGGAAAACGTTAATACCATTAACGTAAAACCAAAGAAAAAAAGAGTTGGTCGCTACGTAGGTAAGACTAACCGTGTAAAAAAAGCAATTGTTAAATTAAAAGAAGGAAGTTCAATTGAACTTAACTAACGAATTAGGAGGACACATATATGGCGATTAAAACATATAAACCAATGACCAATGGTACTCGTGGAATGTCAAAATTAATCAACGATGAAATTACAAAGACAACTCCAGAGAAATCATTAGTTGTTACATTGAAAAAAAATGGCGGTCGTAACAACCAGGGTAGAATTACTGTAAGACATCGTGGTGGTGGAGCAAAAAGAAAATACCGTATCATCGATTTCAAAAGAAATAAAGATGGTGTTATTGGAACAGTTGCTTCTATCGAATATGACCCAAACAGAACAGCTAACATTGCTTTAATTAAATATGCCGATGGAGAAAAAAGATATATTATTGCTCCAAAAGGGTTAAAAGTTGGAATGAAAATTGAAAGTGGAGAAAACGCTGACATTAAAGTTGGAAATTCATTGCCACTTGCAAACATTCCAGAAGGTACCATGGTTCATAATATTGAATTAAAACCTGGAAAAGGAGGAGAACTTGCTCGTTCAGCAGGATCTTCAGTTCAAATATTAGGACGAGAAGGAAGATATACATTACTTCGATTAACAAGTGGAGAAGTTCGTAAAGTATTAAGTACTTGTAAAGCTACTATTGGAGAAGTAGGAAATGCAGATCATGAATTAGTAAAAATTGGAAAAGCAGGTCGTAAAAGACATATGGGGATTCGTCCAACAGTTCGTGGTTCTGTTATGAACCCTAATGATCACCCTCATGGTGGAGGAGAAGGACGTGCACCAATCGGTCGTAAAGGTCCGGTTACTCCATGGGGTAAACCAGCATTAGGATATAAAACAAGAGACAGCAAAAAAGCTTCAAATAAGTTAATTGTTCGTCGTCGTAACAAATAGTGAAAGGATGGTTTAAATGGCTAGAAGTTTAAAAAAAGGACCTTTCGTTGATAAAAGTTTGATGAGTAAGGTTAAAAAAGTAAATGAATCTGGAAAAAAAGAAGTAATTAAAACATGGTCACGCCGTTCAACAATTTATCCTGAATTTATTGGACACACATTTGCTGTTCATAATGGTAAAGAATTTATTCCTGTTTATGTAACAGAAGACATGGTAGGACATAAATTGGGAGAGTTTGCTTTAACTCGTAAATTTGGCGGACATGGTGACGACAAAGGTAAAAAATAGCAGGCGAAGGGAGGACTAAAATGGAAGCAAAAGCGATTGCAAAGGGAATTAGAATCCCAGCTCGTAAAGCTCGTTTAGTGATCGATTTAGTACGTGGTAAAGACGTAATCGAAGCTGATAAAATTTTAAATAATATGAATAAAGAAGCTGCAAGAATCATTCGTAAAGTATTAACTTCTGCAGTTTCTAATGCTGAGAACAATTTAGGATTAGATAAAGAAAAATTAGTTGTAAAAGAAGCATATGTAAACGAAGGAGCTACAATGAAAAGAATGAGATTTGGTTCTCGTGGACATGTAGATCCAATCAAAAAAAGAACAAGTCACATTACAATTGTCGTAAGTGAGAAAAATTAAGCAAAGGAGGATAACTGATGGGTCAAAAAGTTAGTCCAATAGGACTTAGAATGGGAATCAATAAAACTTGGGAATCTAAATGGTATGCAAATAACAAAGATTTTGCTAAGTTTTTAAATAATGATGTACAGATTCGCGCATATTTATCAAAAAGATTAAAAGACGCAGCAGTTTCAAGTATTCTGATCGAAAGAACCGCTAAAAAGACAGATGTCATTATCAACACTGCAAAACCTGGTGTTGTCATTGGTCATGGCGGAGATGAAATTGAAAAAATTAAAAAAGAATTGTCAAAATTAGTAAAAGAAGAGATTCAGATTTCAATTATGGAAATTAAGAATCCAGATATCGATGCAGCACTTGTTGCAGAAAATATTGCACATCAAATCGAAGGCCGTGTATCATTTAGAATTGCACAAAAAAGAGCAATTCGTAATGCAATGAAAGCCGGAGCAAAAGGAATTAAAACTTCTGTATCAGGTCGTTTAGGTGGAGCTGATATGGCGAGAACAGAAGGATATACAGAAGGTAATATTCCACTTCATACTTTAAGAGCAGATATTGATTACGCACATAAAGAAGCAGATACTACTTATGGAAAAATCGGCGTAAAAGTATGGATTTACAAAGGAGAAATACTTCCTGGTGCAAAAAATAAGGGAGGTAATGAAAATGGCAGTCATTCCAAAAAGAACTAAATATCGTAGACCTCATCGTTTAAGATATGATGGAGTTACGAGAGGAAATAAAGAACTTCATTTTGGTCAATATGGATTAATGGCAATGGAGGGAACTTGGATTACACAACAACAAATCGAAGCTGCCCGTGTTGCAATGACTCGTTATATGAAACGTGGTGGAAAAGTATGGATTAACATTTTCCCACACCTATCATTAACCAAAATTCCATTAGAAACTCGTATGGGTAAAGGTAAAGGTCAACCAGAAGCTTGGGTTGCAGTAGTAAAAAAAGGAAAAATCATGTTTGAAATTGGAGGAGTTAGTGAAGAAATTGCTCGTGAAGCTTTGAGACTTGCGATGCACAAACTTCCAATTAAATGTAAATTTGTAAAAAAAGAAGAAAGTGGTGAGGCTAATGAAAAATAGTGAAATTAGAGCAATGTCTAATGAAGAAATTTTGAATAAAATTGAAGAATCTAATGAAGAATTATTTAACTTACGTTTTAGCCAAGCGACTGGGAATTTAGAAAAACCATCAAGAATTAGAGAACTTAGAAAATTAGTAGCACGTATGAAAACGATTCTTCGTGAACGTGAAGAAAGTAAATAGGGAGGTAATGTATGAAAGAAAATAAAGCTCGTGAATTAGTTGGTAAAGTAGTTAGCGACAAGAACAACAAAACAATTACTGTTTTAGTTGAAACTTATAAAACTGACCCATTATACAAAAAACGTGTTAAATATTCTAAAAAATTTACTGCACATGATGAAAAAAATGAAGCAAAAACTGGAGATACTGTACGTATTGCAGAAACTAGACCACTATCTAGAACAAAACGTTTCCGTTTGGTTGAAATAGTAGAAAAAGCAGTTATCTTATAATAGCTGTAACGGATAAAGGAGGATTCATATATGATTCAACAAGAAAGCCGTTTAAAAGTTGCTGATAACTCAGGTGCACGTGAACTATTGGTTATTCGTGTATTAGGTGGAAGCAAAGTGAAAACAGGTAATATTGGTGATATAGTTGTTGGAACTATTAAAAAAGCAACTCCTAATGGTACAGTTGGACGTGGTAAGGTAGTGAAAGCTGTAATCGTTAGAAGTAAATTTGGTCTAAGAAGAGAAGATGGATCTTATATTAAATTTGATGATAATGCTTGTGTTATTATTAAAGATGATAAGAGCCCAGTTGGAACACGCGTTTTTGGACCAGTAGCACGTGAATTACGTGAAAAAGATTTTATGAAGATTGTATCACTTGCAAAAGAAGTGCTATAGTTTGGAGGGAAAAAGCATGAACTTAAAAACTGGAGATAAAGTAGTAGTCATTGCTGGTTCTAATAAAGGAAAAGAAGGAACTATTACAAAAGTACTTCGTGATGAAAATAAAGTTATTATCGAAGGCGTAAATGTTCGTAAAAAGCATATCAAACCTCAAGGAGGAAATGCTGGAAGTATTGTAGAAATGGAAGCACCAATTCATGCTTCAAACGTTATGATACTAGATCCTAAAACAAAAAAAGGAACTAGAATTGGACACACAGTAAATAAAGAAGGAAAAAAAGTTAGAGTTTGCAAAAAATCTAATGAAGTCCTTGACTAATTGGAAGGAGGGTTAAGAGTGAACCGCCTAAAAGAAAAATATTTAAATGAAATCGTACCAAGTTTAAGAGAAAAATATAATTACGCAAGTATTATGGAAGTTCCAAAATTAGACAAAATTGTAGTAAATATAGGTGTTGGAGATGCTGCTCATAACAGTAAGATGTTAGAAGCTGCGATGGCCGACTTAGAAGTAATTACAGGACAAAAGCCAGTTGCTACAACAGCCAAAAAAGCGATTGCCGGATTTAAATTAAGAGAAGGTCAAGCAATTGGATGCAAAGTAACATTACGTGGGGAAAATATGTATAATTTCTTAGATAAATTAATTAGTATTACATTACCACGTGTACGTGACTTTAGAGGAATTTCGAACAAATCATTTGATGGAAGAGGTAATTATACACTAGGATTAACTGAACAATTAATTTTCTCAGAAATCGAATACGATAACGTTGTAAAAGTTCGTGGTATGGATATTGTATTTGTAACAACAGCTCGTACTAACGAAGAAGCACATGACTTATTAAAAGGTTTCGGAATGCCTTTTAAGAAATAGTTATAGGAGGATATTATGGCTAAAAAAAGTATGATAGTAAAAGCTAGTCGTAAACCAAAGTACAAAGTAAGAGAATATACACGTTGTCAAAAATGTGGAAGACCTCATGCCGTACTTAGAAAATATGGGATTTGCCGTATTTGTTTTAGAGAATTAGCTTATAAAGGACAAATACCAGGGGTTACTAAATCTAGCTGGTAGTAGATGGGAGGATATATATGGTAACAGATCCAATCGCAGATATGCTTACAAGAATTCGTAATGCCAATCAAATGCGATACAAAGAAGTTGAAGTACCCGCTTCAAAAATGAAAACTGAGATTGCTAGAATCTTAAAAGAAACTGGATTTATCAGTGATTACAAAGTAGCAAAAGTTGATAAGTTTGATGTTATTACATTGAATTTAAAATATGGAGAAAAAAAAGAACGCGTTATTACTGGACTTAAAAGAATTTCTAAACCAGGATTACGTGTATATGCTAAAGCAGAAGAAATCCCAAGTGTACTAAATGGACTTGGAATTGCCATTATTTCTACTTCAAAAGGAATTATGACTGATAAAGAAGCTAGAGAAAAATCATTAGGTGGAGAAGTTTTAGCTTATATTTGGTAGAAAGTTAGGAGGATTATTATGAGTCGTATAGGAAATAGAATATTAACTATACCAGAAAACGTTACAGTATCTAAAGATGGTAATGTTGTTACAGTAAAAGGTCCTAAAGGTGAACTTTCTACTGAAATTAACAACCACATCGACATTAAAGTAGATGGAAATGAATTAACAGTTACAAGAGAAAATGATAATTATAAAAGTTTTCATGGTACTGCAAATGCAAACATTAGTAATATGATTGAAGGAGTAACTAACGGATTCGAAAAAGGCTTAGAATCTCTTGGTGTAGGATATCGTTTTGCTTTAAAAGGAAAAGACTTGGTAGTAACTGCTGGGTATTCTCATCCTGTAGAAGTAAAAGTTCCAGAAGGAATTACATTGGAGTGTCCAAGTAATACAGAACTTACAATCAAAGGAATTGACAAATGTTTAGTTGGTGAATTTGCTGCTAATGTTAGAAAAATAAGAGAACCAGAACCTTATAAGGGGAAGGGAATCCGTTATAAAGATGAAATTGTTCGTCGTAAAGAAGGAAAGAAAGCATCTTAATATTTAAATAGTAAAGGAGAGTAATACTTATGATTAAAAAAGTATCTCGTAACGATGTACGTAAAGCTAGACATACACGTGTAAGATCTAAAGTAGCAGGAACAGTAAATATCCCAAGATTAAATGTGTTTAGATCTAACGGAAACATTTTTGCACAAATCATCGATGATGAAGCAGCTGTTACATTGGTAAGTGCATCTTCTATCGATAAAGAGTTGAAACTAGAAAATGGTGGAAACATAGAAGCTGCAACGAAAGTAGGAGAAATGTTAGCCAAAAGAGCAAAAGATGCAAAAATAAAAAAAGTCGTTTTTGATAGAGGTGGATACCTATATCATGGTCGTGTAAAGGCTTTAGCTGAAGCTGCTCGCGAAAATGGATTAGAATTCTAAAAGGAGGAAAGCACATGGAAAAAAGAAGAAGAGAACCAAGACCAAAACAATTCGAAGAAGAAGTTATTAATATTGGTCGTGTTACAAAAGTAACAAAAGGTGGTCGTCATTTCCGTTTCTCTGCCACTGTTGCTGTAGGAGATAGAAAAGGCCAAGTTGGACTTGGAACAGGAAAAGCAAACGAAGTACCAGATGCGATTAAAAAAGCTGTTGCAGCAGCTACTAAAAATGTAGTTAGAGTGTCTATCGTTGATGGAACTATCCCTCATGAAGCAATTGGTGTAAGAGGAGCTAGTAGAGTAATGTTAAAACCTGCTTCTAAAGGTACTGGAGTAAAAGCTGGTGGACCTGTTAGAGCAGTATTAGAACTTGCTGGTGTAAAAGATATCTTATCGAAATCTCTTGGATCAAATACCAAAATTAATATGGCATATGCAACCCTTAATGCACTTAAATCACAAAGAACAATAGAAGAAGTAGCACGTTTACGTGGCAAAAAAGTAGAGGAGATCAGATAGTATGAAATTACATACAATGTATCCAAATGAAGGCGCAACAAAAAAACGTAAAATTGTTGGTCGTGGAACAAGCAGTGGACATGGAAAAACTGCTGGAAAAGGACATAAGGGACAAAATGCAAGAAGTGGTGGAGGAGTAAGACCTGGATTTGAAGGTGGACAATTACCTTTATTCCGTCGTTTGCCAAAAAGAGGTTTTACAAATGCCAGATTTAAAACAGAATATGCCGTTATTAATTTAAGTGATTTAAACAAATTTGAAGATGGAGCAGTGATTACTCCAGAACTTCTAAAAGAGATGGGACTCGTTAAGAATCAATTAGATGGAATTAAAGTATTAGGGAATGGTACATTAGAGAAGAAAGTAAACGTAAAGGCACATAAATTCTCTACTGTAGCAAAAGAACAAATAGAAAAATTAGGTGGAAAAGCAGAGGTGATCTAAAATGTTTGCAACAATGAAGCAAATATTTAATCCCAGTAATAAAGACTTAAGAAAGAGAATTTATTTTACTTTCTTCTGTTTATTTATTTTTAAACTAGGAACAACTATTATCGTTCCGGGAGTAAATTCATCTCAGTTTGATGCCGGAAAATTAGGGTTCTTAGAACTCATTAATGCAATGGGTGGAGGAGCAATGGAAAAATTTTCTATCTTCTCATTAGGTGTAATGCCTTATATTACAGCATCTATTGTGATTCAATTATTACAAATGGATATTGTTCCTTATTTAGCAGAACTTTCTAAACAAGGTGGAACAGGAAGAGCAAAATTAAATCAAATTACAAGAGTAGTAGGAATTGCTTTGGCATTCTTCCAAGGATACTTTTTCTCATTTTCTGTAATCAAAGGTGGGACTCCAATTGATTATATGGAATTTGCTTTGATTTTAACTGCTGGAACTGCGTTCTTACTTTGGTTAGGAGATCAAATTACTGCAAAAGGAATCGGAAATGGAATTTCCTTAATTATTATGGCTGGTATTATTGCTAGTCTTCCAACAATGTTTGTAAGTGCTTGGCAAAGCTTAATTGTAACCACTAGTACACAGGCTTTGACTTTAGGAATTGTTAAGTTTGTACTTTTAGTAATCGTTTATTTAGCAATTATAATTGGAGTAGTATTTGAGCAGAGTGCAGAAAGAAGAGTGCCAATTCAATATGCCAATCGCTCAGTCAATAGTGTTGGAGCACAAAATAGTTATATTCCATTTAAACTTAATTCAGCTGGTGTAGTACCTGTCATTTTCGCATCTGCGCTACTTTCAATACCTGCTATAATTGCACAGTTTGTGAAAAAGGATGGATTTACATTATTTGTAAATAAATGGCTAACGATGAGTAGTGGAACAGGACTTATCCTATATATTCTATTAATCATTGGTTTTGCGTATTTTTATACCTATTTACAATTAAAACCAAAAGAATTAGCAGAAAATTTAAACAAAAATGGTGGATTTATTCCAGGGGTGCGTCCTGGAACTGATACCGAAAAACATATAAGTGGAGTTTTGAATAAAATTACAATTGTAGGGGCTATCTTTTTAGCGTTTATAGCAGGCCTTCCACTCGTATTCGGAAGAATCTCAAGTTTACCAACGAGTGTACAATTAGGTGGAACAGGACTTTTAATTGTGGTTGGAGTGGCACTTGAAACTTACAAACAAATGGAGAGTCAATTAGTAAGCCGAGGGTACAAGAGAGGAAGAAGAAGATAATATGGGAAGCATTATCTTGATCGCTCCTCCCGCAGCAGGCAAAGGTACACAAGCAAATATGCTTTGTGAAACCTATCAAATTCCTCATATTTCTACTGGAGATCTTCTGCGTGAGGCAGCTCTTGTAGAAGATGAAAGAGGCAAAATAATTCGCGAGCAACTACTAGCTGGCCAATTGGTAAGCGATACTATTACACTGGAACTATTAGAAGAACGTTTGACACAAACAGACTGTAATAATGGTTATATCTTAGATGGTTTTCCTAGAAATATCGAACAAGCAATTGCCTATGAAAAGATTTTAGAAAAACTAAATAAGAAGTTAGGAATTGTAATTTATTTAGATGTCGAAAAAGAGCTTGCTTGCAAAAGAATTGAAGGACGTGTTATTTGCGCTCTTTGTAGTTCAGTTTATAATACAATTATAAAGGAAGCAAAATCAAAAAAAGATGGAATTTGTGATACTTGTGGAAATGAACTTGTAAAAAGAACGGATGATAATATCGAAACTTTCATGAAAAGATATGATACTTATGTCGAACGTACACAGCCATTAATTGATTATTATGAGCAAAAAAAAGTACTTTATAGGGTGCAATCGACCGCAAAGGAAGAAACATTCAGAGAAATTGTATCAATTTTGGAAGGGCAAAAAGAATTATGATTCCAATCAAAAGTGAAAGAGAGATAGAGCTTCTTAAAATAGCTGGTGAAATAACGGGAGATACCCATAATTATTTAAAACCATTTATTCAACCTGGGATAACAACAAAAGAGCTTGATACACTCGCTTATGATTATATTTTAAGTAGGGGAGCAACTCCCTCATTCAAAAATTATGATGGTTTTCCGGGAAGTATTTGTACTTCTATCAATGACGAAGTTGTACATGGGATTCCTGGAAATCGAAAACTAAAAAATGGTGACATAATTAAAGTTGATATTGGAGCATGTTATAAAGGCTATCATGGAGATTCCGCATGGACTTACCCAGTCGGAAAAATTGATAACCGTTTAAAGAGACTTCTTGAACAAACAGAAGAATCTTTATTTGCAGGACTTTCTGTGATTAAAGCAGGAGCACATGTTGGAGATATTGGAAACGCCATAAGTGAAGTTGCAAATAAATATCACTTAGGGGTGGTAAGAGAATTAGTTGGTCATGGGGTAGGTAGTGATATTCATGAAGAACCTGATGTGCCAAACTATGGAAAAAAGAATACTGGACCTATCTTGAAAGAAGGAATGGTCATTGCTGTAGAACCAATGCTAAATCTAGGAACACCACACATTTTCCTAGAGGACGACGATTGGACAATTATTACAGCAGACGGAGAACCTTCTGCACACTTTGAACATACCGTTCTAGTTACCAAAGATGGGTATCAAATTTTGACAAAGAGGTGATTGGATGGCAAAAACAGATGTAATCGAAGTTGAGGGAAAAGTATTAGAAGTATTACCAGGCGGAAAATTCAGAGTGGAATTAGAGAACAAACATATTATAATTGCCCACGTTTCTGGTAAAATCCGAATGAATTATATTCGCATTTTAGCAGGTGATAAAGTCACTGTGGAAATGTCACCATATGATTTAACATGTGGGCGTATAACCTATAGAAAGTAGGAGGGATTTAGATGAAAGTAAGACCATCAGTAAAAAAAATGTGTGAAAATTGTAAAATTATTAAACGTAAGGGAAAAGTACAAGTTATCTGTACAAATCCAAAGCATAAACAAAGACAAGGGTAATATAGGAGGTGTTTTATGGCACGTATTAAAGGTGTAGATATACCAAATAATAAAAGAATTGAAATTGCTTTAACTTATATTTATGGTGTCGGAAGAAGCTTATCTAATAAAATATTAAAAGAAGCTAAAATCGATATTGATAAAAAAGCAGGAGATTTATCAAACGATGAATTAGTTGCGATTCGTGATGTTTTAAATAAATATCAAACGGAAGGTGACTTACGTCGTGAAGTTAACATGAACATTAAAACAAAGATGGAAATTAATTCTTATGAAGGGACTCGTCATAAAAAAGGGTTACCAGTAAGAGGGCAAAGAACAAACCGTAATGCGAGAACTCGTAAGGGTAAAGGAAAAGTAGTTGCCAATAAGAAAAAATAGGAATACGAATAAAGGAGGTTATATACATGGCTTATAAACCAAGAAAACGTAAAGTGAAAAAGAATGTGCCAGAAGGTAAAGCTTTTATTCATTCTACATTCAATAACACAATTGTAACAATTAGTGATAAAGATGGAAATGCAATTAGCTGGGCTTCAGCTGGAACATTAGGATTCAAAGGAAGTAAAAAATCAACTCCATTTGCAGCAGGAATGTCTGCAGAAGCAGCAGGAAAAGCAGCTGTAGAAATGGGTATGAAAAAAGTTGAAGTTTTCGTAAAAGGATTAGGATCTGGAAGAGAAACAGCAATTCGTTCATTACAAACTGCTGGATTAGAAATTACTTCAATTTCTGATGTAACACCTATCCCACATAATGGATGTCGTCCACCAAAACGTCCACGTGGATAATGAAAGGGAGTGATTAAGTGTTAAACTTTGAAAAACCAATTTATAAAATAACAGAATATGTTGAAAATAATAATTTTGGAAAATTTGAATTAGAACCTTTAGAAAGAGGATTTGGAACAACAATAGGGAATGCACTTAGAAGAGTTATGCTTTCTAGTATGCCAGGAAGTGCTATTGTAGCCGTGAAAATTGATGGAGTTATGCATGAATTTCAGTCAATGGATGGAGTAGTAGAGGATGTAACAACAATCGTATTAAATCTTAAAAACGTAGTCATAAAAAATCACTCTAATGAAGATAAGGTATTACATTTATCAGTAAATGAGGAAAGAGTTGTTACTGCAGCAGACATAGAAGCAGATACTGACATCGTAATTGTAAATCCAGATCAGGTAATTGCTACATTATCTAAGGGTGGAAAACTTGATATGGAAATGATTGTAGCAAATGGCCGAGGTTATGTCCCATCTAATGAAAATAAAAAATATGTAGAGGGAAATGTAGGATATATTCCTATTGATGCTCTTTATTCACCTATAGAAAGAATTAGCTATGATGTTGATAATGCTCGTGTTGGACAAGATGCAAGTTATGATAAATTAATGATGAATGTTACAACAAATGGTTCTATTCGCCCAGAAGAGGCAATGGCCTTGGGGGCAAAAATTTTAATTGAACACTTGAATATTATTACTGATTTAAGTGAAATTGCTGATGTAACAGGAATTATGAATGCCAAACAAGAAGATAGCAAGCTTAAAAAGTTAGAAACCTCAATTGACGATTTAGACTTCTCTGTTCGTGCATACAACTGTTTAAAGAGAGCTGGAGTTAATACTTTAGGTGATTTAACAGAAAAATCAGAATTAGAAATGATGAAAATTCGTAATCTAGGTAAAAAATCTTTGAAAGAAGTTATGGATAAAATTAAAGATATGGGACTTAGATTCCGTGATGAAGATTAATAGTTAGGAGGAATAATATGGCTTATAGAAAATTAGGACGTACTAATAAACATAGAAGAAGCATGCTTGCTAACCTAACAAAAGACCTAATCATGAATGAAAGCATTAAAACAACAGAACCTAGAGCCAAAGAAGTTCGTAAGTTTGTTGATAAAATGATTACATATGGTAAAGATGGTTCATTAGTTGCAAGAAGAAAAGCATTAGCATTCTTACAAAATGATAATACTGCTGTAAAGAAAGTATTTGATGTTTTAGCCCCTCGTTATACGAATCGTAACGGTGGATATACAAGAATTCTAAAATTAGGAGAACGTAGGGGAGACGATGCGTTAGAAGCAATTTTAGAATTGGTTGAGGAAGATGCAAAATAAGCATCTTTTTATGTGCATAAATATCACCCCCTAAAAAAAGGGAGTAAAAAAGATGAAGAAAGTAAAAACAAGAATTTGTAAAGTGAAAAAGAAATAGGTTGCGGATATCAGTTATAACATGCTATACTATTTTATAGTAAAAGGAGTAAGGATATGAAAAAAA
>CANPBV010000019.1 GCA_947572405.1 uncultured Mycoplasmatota bacterium
TTCTTTTTCATTCTATCAAACTATTTTTTTCTATTTTTATTTTGTAACTATTTTGATACAAATATTCAAACATACAATTTTTATCACCTTATTTTGATCTATATGAAAAATACATAATAGGAAGTGTAAACTCGCAAAATAATACTTTTGATTTATCACCTATCAATCTTTGGCCCATTACAAACCTTTTTAATAGCAGAAATTGAAAATATATTGCAAAATTTATTATTACATTTACTTCAAACAAAAAAAGAAGATCTATTCCTTAACCTTCACATATTTTCTTTTCTCACTCATCATATATTCAGTAATGCAAGTTTCAATTTCTGGTAAAGACTCTCTTTGAAGATTGGAAAGAGGGACAAACTCTTTTACCGTATCAATATATATTTTTCCCCATAAAAGGCCCATCTTTACTTCTAAGTCATTAAACATATCTGGAGTAATTGCAGTAAAAAAATATCCAAACAATAATCTTTTATGTGCTAATAAAATTCTCTTATTTGTAAGAACAACTATATAAGTAGTAATGATATCAAGCGGGTTATCATTCTTTTGTGCTGCAAAAGCATACTTTACCACTTCTCCAGGATTCAAATGCAATTCTGCTATTTTTGAGTGTGCTTTTAATCTCCAAGCAACTGTAAACGGATAACGGCTTTTAAATGCTTTTGCCTTTGTATAAATTTCATTTTTCATGAAACTCCTCCTCATTCAGAAATTATATTACTATCTTTTAAAAATGTAAGAAATGCTTCTTCTGAAATAACGCCTATATTAGCTTTTACAACCTGATTATCTTTCACTACCGCTATGGTTGGAGTTCCAAAATTATCCCACTCTAATCCTAATTTATCTACAATTGTACGTATTTGGCTTTCTTTTAAATGATCAGTATTAATATCAACATAATCTATTTTATATTGCTTTGTTACCTTTTCTAATGTAGGATGAAATGTTGTACAAGCTCCACATCCAGGTCGTCCTATATAAATGAGTATTTCCTCACTTGTTGCATAAGCATCTGTAAATTTTTTCATCATTTTACTTCTTTCTAAACTTGCTTGAATCATTCCAAAAGCAATTAAGGCAATAAAAGCCAATATTACCCCAATTACCACTAAGACTTTCTTTTTCTCATCCATAAAACAATCCTTCTTTCTAACTATCATTGTATCACAAACCATAAAGATTGGAAAGAATTTAAATTGGAAATCATTTTTTTACTGGCTAAATCCTAATTCTCTTTTATTTATCCACTGCAACATTGTTTGTACTTTTTTCCTGGGCCACAAGCTCAGTACAATCTCATATTATTCTTA
This sequence comes from uncultured Mycoplasmatota bacterium, assembly GCA_947572405.1. Taxonomy (GTDB): domain Bacteria; phylum Bacillota_I; class Bacilli_A; order RF39; family UBA660; genus MGBC102946. The sequence continues at coordinate 1,323 of CANPBV010000019.1, forward strand.
TATGATATTATCATTATTATTAATACTATCCATAATCCAAATAATCCGAATATAACATTTGTGATTGTTTAAAAGTTACACCTCCATTTATATATTTTTCATAAGTAAGTTGCCCAGTAACATACACCCCATTCTGGGTTTAAAAGCCTGACTTATTAATAAACTTCCCTTTGCCATTAATAATTCCAATTTCAAATTGATATTGATAAACCTTTCCCCTTTTTCTTACATTTACTCTTCTCATATAGTTAGCCTTTCCTTTTCTATATAAAATAAAAGAGCATCAACATTATCTGTTAACACTCTCTATTTTAAGCAATTAATAATTCTTTTTCTTCATTAACTTGTTTTTGTAATAATTCTAATTCTTTGATATTCTTATTGTCTTTTAGTACTTTCATTTGTCTTCTTGCGGAATTATTAAGTCTTACTAATCTCTCACTTTGAGGTACTTTTTCTTCAATCAATTCAGCATTCGTATTTTGAAGATTATTTAATATTACTAAATGTAGTAAATCAGTATAATCTCTCATGTTACCTTCTTTTGCCAATTCTGGATTATTATCTCTCCATTCTTTAGCTGTCATACCAAATAATGCAACATTTAAAACATCAGCTTCTTCAGCATATACAAATTTCTTTTGAGCCTCAGTAAGCGTTGGAACTATATAAGTTTTTACTGCATCAGTATGAACTACATAATTTAACTTTGAAAGTATTCTATTAGCTTGCCAATCTATTTTTTCTTGATATGCCTCATTAGTTTTTAATCTTTCAAATTCAGTTATTAAATACAATTTGAACTCTGGAGATAACCAACTAGCAAATTCAAAGGCAATATCTGGATGAGCAAAAGTTCCAATGCTATACCTTCCGCCCTTAGAGATAATACCTATTGCATTGGTTCTTTTAATCCATTGAGATGGAGACATTGCAAAAGAATTTCTACCATACTCAGTTTTAATTTGGTCGAATTCGACCAAATTAAAATCAGGGTTGTGGATTTCTTCCCATAAACCAATGTAATCAATAGTTGTAATCCTTCTTAACCAATTCTTTACTGTAAAAGATGGATCACTAGAATTTTGATACTTAGCCAAGTCTGTTAATGAAATATAATTAACATTCCCTACTCTTAAAATTCCTACTTTATTTTCCTTTACAATTATTTCTGCTGTTACTTCATCTTTTTTCAATAGATATTACCTCACTTTCTTGAATTTTAAAAGGATGTTCACATATCTTTGTTGTTCACATCCTTTATTTTTAAAGCATTTAAGCCATATTTTTAAATTATTTGCAAACAAATATGAATTTGTTAACATTTTTTTAATTTGCAAAATCATCGCAAACCCTTTATTTATCTCACTTTCCGCAGCAATTTTTGTACTTTTTGCCCGAACCACATGGGCATAATTCATTTCTACCTACTTTAGATACTCTCTTTGGTTGTTGTTTTTTAACTTTATCTGTATCTTCTACTGCTTTTCCTTCTACTACCTGCTTTCTTTCAATATTTTGCCTAATTTCAGCACGTAATAAATAAATTGTAGATTCTTTATCAATTGTATTTAACATTTCATCAAATAAATCAAAGCCCTCTTTTGTATAAGCTTGTAATGGATTTTCTTGACCATAACCTCTTAAATAAATTCCCTCACGCAAATTAGACATTGTATTAATATGGTCCATCCAATGCGTATCAATTACCCTCAAAGCAATTGCCTTTTCAAACTCATTTTGAATTTCTTCTGGAATTGATTTTAATTTTTCATCATATTCACTAATCACTCTACTATAAATATTTTCTATTGTTTCTTCTATCGTCCTATTTTGGAGATCTGCCAAATCAATATCATTTTTCAGTAATTCATTCATAGCTTCTTTAATCTCATTTAAGTCCTGATCTGTTAGTCTCCCCTCTGGCATAATATGTGATTCCACTAATTCAGTTACGTAGTCTCGAAAAGTATTTAGTATTGTCTCATGAATCGATTCTGAATCTAAAATTTCATTTCTTCTTTCATAAATAATTTCACGTTGTTGATTAATCACATCATCATATTCTAATAGAGTCTTACGCATATCAAAGTTATTTCCTTCAACACGTTTTTGAGCTTGTTCCATAGAATTAGATAACATTTTGTTACGAATAGAAGCATCTCCATCAAAACCTACCCTGGCGAGCAAAGCCTTTGCCCTATCCGTTCCAAAACGAACCATTAATTCATCTTCAAAAGATACACAAAATTGAGAAAACCCTGGGTCACCTTGGCGTCCTGAGCGTCCACGCAACTGATTATCTATACGACGTGATTCGTGACGTTCTGTTCCAATAACTGCAAGTCCCCCTAATTCCTTTACCTCATCAGTTAATTTAATATCGGTTCCACGACCAGCCATATTAGTAGCTATTGTAACAGCCCCCTTTTCTCCAGCTTTCGCAATTATTTCAGCTTCTCTTGCATTATTTTTTGCATTCAAGACCTCATGTGGAATTTTTTTCTTTTTTAACATCGAACTAATGAGTTCACTTGTTTCTACTGCTACAGTACCCACTAATACAGGCTGACCGATCTTATGACGTTCTTCTATTTCTGCTACAATTGCCTTATATTTTCCTTGAGCTGTTGCAAAAATAAGATCACCATAATCTTTTCTTATAACAGGCCGGTTTGTTGGAATACAAATAACATACATATTATAAATATCTCTAAATTCTTCTTCCTCTGTCTTTGCCGTTCCAGTCATACCAGATAATTTTTTATACATCCTAAATAGATTCTGGAATGTAATAGTTGCTAGTGTCTTTGTTTCCTCTTGAATTTGTACTCCCTCTTTTGCTTCTATTGCTTGATGAAGCCCTTCTGAATACGTTCTTCCTTGCATCAAACGTCCTGTAAATTGATCTACAATAACAACCTCCCCATCTTTTACAACGTAATCAAAATCACACTTCATAGAATAATTAGCTCTCAAAGCCTGATTAATAAAATGTACTAAATTAGTATTTTTAATATCATATAAATTATCCACATGAAAAATTTTTTCCGCTTCTGCTATTCCTTTTTCATCTAAAATAACAGCTTTTGTCTTTTCATCATAAATATATCCATCATTTTCTTTTAGTTTTTTTACAAACCTATCTGTATCAATATATAAATTTGCAGATTTCATATATCCGCCCGAAATAATTAATGGTGTTCTAGCCTCATCAATTAATACAGAATCTACCTCATCAACAATTGCGAAATTTAAAGGTCTTTGCACCCTATCAACTGCTCTTACTACCATGTTATCTCTTAAATAGTCAAAACCGATCTCATTATTGGTTGAATACGTAATATCACAATTATAAACTTCTTTTTTCTCATTTGGAGTTAATTCTCTATAATTAACTCCTACTGTAAGCCCTAAAAAACGATAAATGTTTCCCATCCATTCTGCATCACGGCCAGCTAAATACTCATTTACTGTAATAATATGAACGCCTTCCTCTGTTAATGCATTTAGATAGGCTGGAAGTGTACTGGTTAAAGTTTTTCCCTCTCCAGTTTTCATTTCAGCAATATTTCCATAGTGAATGGCAAGTCCACCTAAAATTTGCACATAAAAAGGTTTTTCCCCAATCACACGAAAAGCAGCTTCTCTTGCTACTGCAAAAGCTTCTACTTTTATATCCTCTAAAGTTTCCCCATCTTTTAATCTTTTTCTAAATTCTTCTGTTTTTGCCTGCAATTGTTTATCTGTTAATTTTGACATTTCTTCATCTAAAGCAATTACTTGATCTGCGATTTTTTTAAAAGTTTCTAATTCTTTATATTCATGATCAAATATTTTTTTTAAAAATTTCATTTATTATCTATCCTTTCAAACCTATACCTAATATTTTATCAAAAAATAAAAAAAAATCCTATAGTTTTGGTTTAAATTAAACGATTTATAACGCTATACTACATTCTATGAATCTTTATTTATACATTATGTTTTTTTGATTTATGTGAAACAAACAATATCACCAATTATCTTTCAATCTGTTTCCATTATAACTGATAAATTAGTATTTAATGGTAGAAATAATGAACAGTTTAAATTTCAATACGTTTTGATTACAACAGATTATGTATTTGTGCTTGAATTAGGAGTACCTGTATTTAAATTTCAATCTGTTTTGATTACAGCTATTAATTCCCCCATTTCATCATCGAAATCATCTCCGTTTAAATTACAATTTGTAGTAATATCTGTATATTAAAACAAGGCTTTCGCCTTATTTTACTTCGATAATTCCATAATCTTCATCCTGCCTTTTATAAACGACAGCTACTTCATTTGTATCTGCGTTTTTAAATATATAGAAAGCGTGATCTAATAGATTCATCTGAAGAATCGCTTCTTCTTCACTCATTGGTTTCATTTCTACAAGCTTTCTTTTGACAATCTTTGTTTCGTCTTGTTCTGCATTCTCAATTTCAAAATCAAGGGCAAAATCAATAACAGGGGATTTCTTATTGTTTCTTTTCATTCTTGTCTTATTCTTACGAATTTGTCTTTCTAATTTATCTGAAACTAAATCAATGGCTGCATAAAGATCTTTATCCTTTACCTCTCCTCGTAAAATAAACTTTTTCGCAGGAATCGTTACCTCAACAATTTGGCTAATTCCTTGTACTTTGACTAATACATTAGCTGTAAGTGTATCTGGAGTTTCAAAGTAACGATCCAACCTTCCAATCTTTTCCTCAATATGATTTCGAATAGCTTCTGTTACTTCGACTTTTTCTCCGCGAATGTTAAATTTCATAACATCAATCCTCCTTATATTTCTATTATAGCATACTTTTTCTCTTTTAATTGTGGTATTTTGTGTGAAAAAAAGACCACTTATACCAAAGCAGTCTTAATTTCTACTACATTTTTTGCTTGAAGACCTTTATCTGTTCTTACTAATTCAAATTCCACATATTGACCTTCAACCAACGTTTTGTAGCCCTCTGATAAAATAGCTGAATAATGAACAAAGATATCTTCGCCATCTTTATATTCAATAAAGCCAAAGCCTTTGTCATTATTAAACCACTTCACTTTTCCTGTCACACTAACATCTCCCTTCCCTTAAATCTCCCCTACAATTTAACTATAATCCTTTTCAAAGGTGATTTCAAGTGTTTTCAATTTGCAAATTTCGACACCATCGCCTATCAAGGACACGGTCATTATAATACTAATAAAATAGTTTTCATCTTTTCATTCCTGAATGTACCATATTTTTGCACGAATGCGAAAAAAATGAATTTTTTTGTATTTTTTAAGAATTAGAATAGCGTTTATGTAATGTTCAATTATTTTTTTAAATTCTCTATTTTTTACATGCTAAAATGAAACAGAAATAGGAGGAATTTATTCAATGAAGGAGTATGTTATAAAAAATTCTTTATGCTTAATTAAAAAGTATAATCCTAGTATGGATGAAATAGCTTTAGCAGAAATAGAATATGGATTGGTAGGGGTTTACTTAACTGTCACAAAGCTAATTGTAATACTCTTCTTGGCATGTATTCTAAAAATTTTTACTGAAGTAGTCATATTTACGATTGTCTTCAGCATTATTCGAACATGTTCTTTTGGTCTACATGCTACGAAAAGTTGGATTTGTTTAGTATCATCTACTTTGATATTTATTCTAATCCCAATTATATGTCAACATATTAATTTATCACTAAGTGTAAAATTAATTGTTGGTATTATTACAATTTTCTTTATTTACAAAAATAGCCCAGCTGATACTTATAAACGTCCTATCATTGATCCAAAAAGAAGAAAAGTTTATAAACTTATTTCTACTATTGTTGCTATCATTTTTACTATAATTGCTTTATGTATTACTAATGATTTTTATTCCAACTGTTTCATTTTGGCACCCATTGTTCAATGTTTTCTAATTTCTCCTATGGTATATAAGTTCTTTCATTTACCATATGACAATTATAAAACATATCTTGCAAACACAAATATTTCATAGAGAGGAGTAGATAATATGAGATTTTTTGCTTCAATTTTAAAAGCATTAGGGCTTGGAGCTTCAAATGCTGGAAGTCAAGCATGTGCTTTTTGGTACGTAGATGAACCAGAATGCCCAAAAAGCTTAATTAAATAGTAAAACTAATTTTATAGTTTTAACAAATAGATACAGTCTATTTGTTTTTTTATATTCATTCACAAACGATTATGCTTCTACAATTCAGCATATGCCTTTATCTATTATAATGCAAAAAGTTAGGGTTTGCTACTAATTAGTAAAATTACACTCGCTCTTGAAAAAATTTCAAACTTTCTTATATTCTCTATAAAAGCAATCATTAAAAAAAGTATGTAAATTTTAACTTACACACTTTTTTTATGGTTTTATTTATTTTAATTCAGAAATATCTATAATCAATCGTTGTGTAAATCCGCCACTTGAAATTCCTTTTTCATTTTTTAATAGTGGGTTTTCATCTATTAGTTTCTTCACCAGGGATAAACCATATCCATGACCTTTTCCCTTCGTTGTATATCCTTGATCGTCAATTTGATTCAACTGTAATGTTCCTTCATAATTATTAGATACAGAAATATATAAATGACTATTTTCAATACTCATTTCTAAATCAATAAATTTTTCTTTTAATATACTAACTGCTTCTATCGCATTATCTAGAAACACTCCTACTATTTTACAGATATCCAACATGGTATCATCCCCTAGCCGAAGTAACTGCACTCTTTTAATTGCTTTATCTATGCTTAAATCAAAATCAATATTTTGTTCTTTCATCAATAACATTTTAGATAAATTAGTCCCCTAAGTCCACCTTCTGGTATAACAGATGACTGTCCCATAAATTGCTCGTTATCTTTCAGTTTATTTTCTACTATTTTATCAATATATTCAGAAATATTTTTTTCTTTATTTTTTATCATATTACGAATCGTCAATAGTTGATTCTTATTTTCATGATTGCTTACTCTATATTGATTTAAAATATCTTCATATTCCTTCAAACTAGAAATAGTTGTATTATATTTATCATAGACTTTTAAATACCTATTTCTATTAAAAAATGAATAAACTATAATTATAAAATAAGTAATTGTTACTGCTGAATTAAACACTAATAAGTATATATAATCCACTCTTTGATAAACTGTCACTACTAAAACATTGGCTATCAAAATTACAATAAATACCAAAGTGATAAACCAATCCGACTCTATTCTGTCTGTTACATTCAACATTTTCTCATACACCTTTGGCAAAAACGTACAAAATAGAAAAATTAAAATCGTAATAATTGCTACGGATGTATTAACTGAAAAACTACCAAAGATATTACTTATTGCTACTTCTATATCGGCTCCCATTATCGCTATCCCAGACATTAACAGCGTTTCTGAAATCATAATAATTATTTGTGTAATAACAGGCATTAATATTGTCTTCTTCACATTTTCTCTCATTAAATAATAATTTAATACTATCGATATAATGATTGTTCCTATAATTTTTAGTATTCTATTTACTAATGCAATATTTGTAGTTATTAAAATCACATATAAAATTAATGTGACATAAAACTTATATTCCCTATAATTTATCTTTTTTCTTTCCAAACAATGCCATGAATATATATGCGAATAACTCAAAATTAGAATTCCTATTATGCTTCCTACTATCTTCATCATACTTCAACAACCAACTCCTCTATTTTAAATCTACATTCTTCCCCAGGTCAATTAAATTATTTTAAGATGGAGTAGAGTGAAATCGCAATAACTATATCCATCTTTTTATAATTATCGTTATTCGTTATCATCCATTTTATATCTCCTTTTTCTTAGAAAACATTATCTATACATATATTGTTAAATTCGTAACAGACGATTGCCTTTTTCTTTTTCAATCTCCCCAATTTCTAGAAACATTTATGCTAGTATCTTTTGCTTCCTTACAACAATTCCTTAAAACAATACGATTAATATGACCGATTCACTTATTCGTCGGAACACTCCTCAGTTCCATAAAATAGTATCTTTGTTCAAATGTTTTATGATTATAATTTAGATTCAAACCACAAAATTTTCTGATAATTAACAATAATTTGTCTTCATTATTTTCTATGAGTAAGTCACTTAAAGTTCTTATGTATCTACTACGAATACAATTTGAAGCTGTTTTACAATATAACTTGTGTTCACTTTGCCTGATATTATCTATTCTCTTAGTCTCTACCACAGTTAAGCTTTTGCCAAAATTCCTTATGAATTCCGCTAAATTCATTTAATCCAATTTTTATCATATTAAATTATATCCATCTTTTTCCCATTCTTTTCACTAACTTTGGGTGGAATAAAAGAACCAACGTTTATTATAATTTTCCTTATTTCAATTTAGAAATATCTACAATCAATCGTTGCGTAAACTCTTCACTTGAAATCCCTTTTTCATTTTTTAATAGTGGGTTTTCATCTATTAGTTTCTTCACCAGGGATAAACCATATCCATGACCTTTTCCCTTCGTTGTATATCCTTGATCGTCAATTTGATTCAACTGTAATGTTCCTTCATAATTATTAGATACAGAAATATATAAATGACTATTTTCAATACTCATTTCTAAATCAATAAATTTTTCTTTTAATATACTAACTGCTTCTATCGCATTATCTAGAAACACTCCTACTATTTTACAGATATCCAACATGGTATCATCCCCTAGCCGAAGTAACTGCACTCTTTTAATTGCTTTATCTATGCTTAAATCAAAATCAATATTTTGTTCTTTCATCAATAACATTTTAGATAAATTAGTCCCCTAAGTCCACCTTCTGGTATAACAGATGACTGTCCCATAAATTGCTCGTTATCTTTCAGTTTATTTTCTACTATTTTATCAATATATTCAGAAATATTTTTTTCTTTATTTTTTATCATATTACGAATCGTCAATAGTTGATTCTTATTTTCATGATTGCTTACTCTATATTGATTTAAAATATCTTCATATTCCTTCAAACTAGAAATAGTTGTATTATATTTATCATAGACTTTTAAATACCTATTTCTATTAAAAAATGAATAAACTATAATTATAAAATAAGTAATTGTTACTGCTGAATTAAACACTAATAAGTATATATAATCCACTCTTTGATAAACTGTCACTACTAAAACATTGGCTATCAAAATTACAATAAATACCAAAGTGATAAACCAATCCGACTCTATTCTGTCTGTTACATTCAACATTTTCTCATACACCTTTGGCAAAAACGTACAAAATAGAAAAATTAAAATCGTAATAATTGCTACGGATGTATTAACTGAAAAACTACCAAAGATATTACTTATTGCTACTTCTATATCGGCTCCCATTATCGCTATCCCAGACATTAACAGCGTTTCTGAAATCATAATAATTATTTGTGTAATAACAGGCATTAATATTGTCTTCTTCACATTTTCTCTCATTAAATAATAATTTAATACTATCGATATAATGATTGTTCCTATAATTTTTAGTATTCTATTTACTAATGCAATATTTGTAGTTATTAAAATCACATATAAAATTAATGTGACATAAAACTTATATTCCCTATAATTTATCTTTTTTCTTTCCAAACAATGCCATGAATATATATGCGAATAACTCAAAATTAGAATTCCTATTATGCTTCCTACTATCTTCATCATACTTCAACAACCAACTCCTCTATTTTAAATCTGGTAGAAATAAGATCACTTTTCATTCCATTATCAAATGTAACTAAATGCTCTTTCTTATTTACACTCATAACTCTTTCTTTATTCATAATACAAGCCCTATGTGTCTGAATAAATCTATCATCTAGCAAACCACGAAAAAACGATAGTGACTTATGAACTTTAAATTCATTATATTCCATTACAATAATCGTCCCCCTGCTCATGCTGTCTTTCTCAATATACAAAATATCATGATATGGAATCGCATAAAAAGTACTACAATCTTCAAATCTCAAACATTTTCTCTTTTCTAAAGCAGAAATCGCTTTTGCAATGTTACATTGTAAACGACTTTCATAATCATCAAATTTATTAATAAAAGCTAAGAAAGTAATATCTTTAGACAATAATTTTGGGCCTAACTCTTCATGACCTGTAAGGAATATAATAGCACTATCTTCATCCTTATACCGAATAATTCTTGCAACATCAATGCCAGTTCTAGTAGGGGCCTCAATATCCAAAATATAAATTTTAAATGGAAGTTTTTGATTCACAATTTTCATAAACTCTTCATCGTAATCACTATATAAATATGTTTTATATTCCAGCTCCTTTGACATCATAAACGTTGCAACAACGTTTAAAATATTATTCCTCATTTCTAAAATATCATCGCAAATAATAAAATTAATCATATTGCCACTCCTCCAAAATGGTTATAATCGCTTTGGTATACTGTTTGCTATCTAATAAATATTACCATAATTTGGTACATAGTGCAACAGATTTTCATCGAATCTTAAACTCCTCCAATTTTTCCACGATATCTTAAATAAATTTTCCGAAACCAATCTACAGGAACAACTGTAAGGGCCAAAACAATCATAATCTCAAGTTCCCGGAAAGTTAAACCTGCTGTCCTAAATAAAGATCCCCCAAAATAAATCAGTAGGATTTGAACTGCCAGAATAAAGAAAATTACAAACATAAAAACTTTATTTCTTGATAAATTTGCAAGTAGATTCAAACGTTCGGTTCTAGCATTAAAACTATTAAAAATTCCCATAAAAATAAATAGTCCAAAAAAGGCGGTCATTAAATATTTATCTGTTTCTGCTATTCGATATAAACTATGAATCCAAGAAGATTTCAAGAAAAAAATACATAGCAAAGAGGAAAAACACCCAGTGAATAAGATTTCTCCCATCATGTACGAATTAATTATCGCTTCCTTTTTCTTTTTTGGATACTCATTCATATATTCCCTTAAAGGGGGTTCAAAAGCAAATGCAAGACCTGCTAGTGTGTCCATAACCATATTAATCCATAACATTTGAATAACTGTCACTGGGGTTTCTACTCCAATAAATGGTCCAATAATAGACAAGCTAATTGCACAAAAATTCATCGTAAGTTGAAAAATAATAAATTTTCGAATACTTTTAAATATTGTTCTACCAAATAAGATGGCCTTTGAAATTGACAGAAAATTATCATCTAATATAATAATATCGCTTGCTTCCTTAGAAACTTCAGTACCACTTCCCATTGAAAATCCTACATCGGCTCTTTTTAAAGCTGGTGCATCATTCACCCCATCTCCAGTCATTCCCACTACCAAACCTAATTCCTGAGAAATGCGCACCAATCTACTTTTATCCTGTGGCAAGGCTCTTGCTACAACCCTCAAATCTGGCAATATTTGTTTTACCTCTTCATCACTTTTCATTCTTAACTCGTCACTGGTTAGAACAATGTCAGTTGAATTTTTTAAAAGGCCAACTTCTTTTGCAATAGCAGACGCTGTATCTTTATTATCGCCAGTAATCATAACGGTTTCAATGTGTGCATCATGTACAAGTCTTACTCCTTCAATTGCTTCTTTTCGGATCTCATCTTTAATAAAAATGAGGCCAACAAACGAAAGATTCCTAAACGTTTCAGAAGAAGCAGTTGCCAGCGTAATGACACGGATTCCCCTTTTTGTCATTTCCTCTATTTTAGAATAAATTTCTTTTTTAGAGTAAAATCCAATTTTTTCCCCATGTTCATTATAATATCTCGTACAAAAAGGCAAAATCTTTTCTGGGGCACCTTTTATTAGCGTTATCCTTTCCCCATCCTCGATTGTAGTTAAGGCATACTTATTATTACTGTCAAACGGAATTGTTTTTAGCTTTTTTACTTTTCCACCTAATTGTGGTTTTATAAATTCCAATAATGCTCTATCAGTACTGTTTCCGCCGATTACTTTATTTTTTTCCACATTGTAGCTACTTGCATTATTATAAAAAATAGAGTTTGCTACAAGTTTATGTAATTTTGGATAATTTTGCAACTCTAATTCTGTGGAAAAAGTTTTTAAATTCCCAGATTCAAATCCTATTACTTCTAACTTTCCTTTGGTTAGAGTTCCTGTCTTATCTGTAAATAAAATATTTAAACTACCTGCTGTTTCTATTCCCACTAATTTTCTAACTAACACATTATTTTTAAGCATTCTTTTCATATTAGAGGACAAAACCAAGGTAATCATCATTGGTAGTCCCTCTGGTACTGCTACAACAATGATTGTAACACTTAACGTTAAAGCATATAAAATATGGCCAAACATAATTGGAAAATTAGTCACTGTTGCTACCACTTTACTCATTACAAAACCATTGTCTATAAAAATAACAGAAAATAAATAGGAAAGAGAAACAAGTATTGCACCTACATATCCAATTTTACTAATAAATTTTGCCAGTTCATGAAGTTTCAATTTTAAAGGGCTATCAGGTTGTTTCTCTTGGAGCTCACTTGCAAGTTGCCCGTAAAAGGTATCATTTCCAACTTTTGTAACTATCATTTTTCCTGATTTCGAATAAACAACGGTTCCTCGATAAACATGGTTTTTTTCTGTTCCTTCATCAAAAATAGACTTAATTGCTTCCTTATAAGCCTCTTTTGTTTCCCCATTTAAAGCGGATTCGTCAACGGTAATGTCCCCTTCTATTAATTTTCCATCTGCTGGAATCTTGTCTCCAGAATCTAATAGCACAATATCATTTACCACTATTTCATCAATTGGAAGTTCCATTACTTTGGAGTCTCTTAACACACGACACTTGATTTTGGAAGACTCTTCTTGCAATTTTGCAAATGCTTGTTCACTTCCATATTCAGAAATCGTAGAAATAAAAGAAGCTAAGAATATAGCAATCACAATTCCAACCGTTTCATACCAATCAAAGTTCTGAATTAAAAAAACAGTTTTAATTGCCAAAGCGATTAATAATATCTTAATAATTGGATCTCCTAAAGTTCCTAACAATAATTTCCAAAAATTATCTTGCTTCTTTGATGTAATTTCATTACTACCATATTTACTACGATTTTCTGCTACTTGTTTTTCTGTAAGTCCTGTTTTTTCCATACGTTCCCTCCTAATTTACTATATTAAGGGGGATCGTCAAATAGGAAATAAACAAAACGACAAAAAAAGAGACATTTTAATATAATTTCTCTTTTTTCTAAATAAGACAATCATAATTTACTCTCTTAGGCTTATAAAGCCTAATGTTAATAAACTATTAAATTCATCATCAAAATATTTGATTATAAATTTTTTTATCTTCATGATCAGTTTTTTTTTAATACTATATAAGTTATAAAGAAATATAAAACCTATTTTTCTTGTTCATCTAATAAGCCATTCTTTTTTAAAATATAATAAATGCAGGAATAACTACGTCTCCCATAAAACTTACAAAATCTTCTAACACTTGCATTGCTTCTACGATATAAACCGACAATCTTCTCTTCTTCTTCCTTTGAAATAGCTTTATAAGAAGGCTTATCTTTATTCCCATGTTGTAATTGAACAGTTCCATTTACAATTTCTCTTTTTAAACGCAAAACATACTTGGGATGATATCCAGTTATTTGCGCAATTTCCTCATAAGTTAACATTGACTTTCCATTTAATTTTTCCTGTATTAATTTAACTGCATCTTTCTTATTATATTTCATTAGAATCACCCAAGCAAATTATATCATAGAAGGTAATAAAGTATCAAGATATATTATTTTTCTTACAGATTATGATTAATCTCTTCTGGTTATAGTCTGTGCAAGTAATAAGTGTCAATCTCTCCTCTTCTGTTTCCTCTAAATACTGCACCTCTGTAGGCTTTACAGTTTCCTTCCTAACTACTATATATTCTATCATTTTATTACCTTTTTTTAAATATACCTTCATACCTATTGTAATCCTTTGTAAATCATGGAACACAATTGGTATATCGTGTCCGGCTATTACAATGTTACTTTTATTGCTGCCAATCATAGTTGCAAATGAATTGTCAATTTGGTTTACAGATCCCTCTTTGACAAGTCTCTCAAAGTCCCATTCTGGTATTTCCAATTTGACCACATTTTCAGAATCTTGTTCTAAAATAGATTTTTGGTTTTGATATGTCATAGTGGTAATCACTTCTTCCTGCATACAGTCCATTATCAAAAATAAGCTGTTCAAAAAAAGCAAAACAAAAATAAATTTTTTTACCATAAAAACCGTTTACTAGCAACTAATCCAAATAAACCAATCATCAGTTTCAAAGGAAATGTCCTCCCACTGGTATTTGGAAGTAATGGAACATTTACTTTTTCCAATAAGATGGTCTGGTTCTCTACCACAGAAATTTTTTCTTTTGTGGTATCTAAAACAAATCCTTCTAACGTTTTTAACTCCCTAATTTGATACTCCCCAATTGGCAATCTTTCCCACATAATCTTGCCATCTTGATTCGTAGTCTGTTCGTCTAGCTTTTTTCCACCTTTACTATATAGACCAAATACAACCCCTGATAAAGCCATTCCCTGATCATCTGTTTTCAAGATTTCTACTTTTCCTGTGGATAATTGGTTTTTGACTTCCAACTCAGGATTTTTTTCCACAGAACTGTCAATTTCAAAAATAATTGCTTCTGTCACACGATAATGATCTTTTCCTTTTGTTTCTACTAAGCGATACCTTCCATCAGGCAATTTTTTCGTTTCTGCAATTCCATTTTTATTCGTCGTCAATGTTTGAATCAAAGAATCCTTAGTATAAATAACATTATTAAAATGCCCAATAATATCCTCTTCTGCGTAAATTTCAAATTCTACTCCACCTTGACTTTTCCACTCCCCACTATTCCAAATTCCATTCCATGCTTCCCCTATTTTATGTATTTTCATGGATATTCCATCTACGATAAACTGCACCTCAAAAGTGGTTGGACTACTCAACCTCAATGTTGCCATTTTTTGAGAATCATCCTGTCGATATAAAAGTGTGTGCTGTTTATCATAAGATTGTAAACTCCCTTTTAATGTGATATCCTTTGTCAAGCCCTGTCCTACTAAAATCCCATTTACAACCCGAAAATGGGGATCAAAAACTTCAAATTGATCCAAAACATTATTCGTATCATGAATTTCTACAAATTCCTCTTCATATATATGAATCGTTTCTAAATGAAATGAAGGAATTTTTTTGCCTTTTTCTATCAATTCTATAATCTCTTGCTTTTCTTTTTCTACATTAATTTCAGTCCCACCATTTAAGCTTGTCACCCATTTAGCTTCATAAGAGGAGACGGCTTCCCATATCAGTTCTTGAGCTGCCAAATAATATTCTTTTTGTTGATGACCTGGATATTCATACCCATAATACCCAATTTCTTCTACAACTGCTTTCTTTTCATCTGAAAGATAGGAACCACTTAATCCCGAAGTTACACGATACTCTCCTGCTTTTGCAAGCATTGCAGGTTCTAAACAATACGCAATTTTGCCATCCAGGCGAAATATTGGTTCATGGTTTTGTAATACCTCCCCTTCCGGTGATGTCATTACATAATAAACCCCCTTTAAGTATTCTTCTTCTAATGTCGCATTTTCTGCTTTTACTAGCATAGGGCACATGCCAATAAAAAAGAAAATAAACATCATAAATTTTTTCATAAAATTCACCTCCAAAAGCAATTTAACAAATAAAATGGAGGAAATCAAATCGATAATTTTAAAATTTAGAATTAAAAATGGATTTGTTTTTAAATTTCTATCTAACAAAAAAGAAAGATCTACATTAATCTCCCTTCACAACAGCATCTTTTATTGTTTTTAACACTAATGGATTATCTTTCGATACAATATAGATAAGATAGCTTCCTACTTCTGTATCCATATGATTTTTTAATCGTTCATATTCATCAGGTAAATAGGTACTCCATTTTTTATCTAAATCTTTCATATATTGATCCATAGCTTTTTTAATATTATCTGCCTTCCCATTCTTAGGCCTTACAATTAAGTAAAAGTTAACATCTGAGCTTTGATTTGAAACAACGGCTTTAAACTCCTTGGCATCGTTAGAACGAATTCCAAAATCTTCCATCTTTGCTTCTTTTGTATTTTCAAACAATAAGGAATGTGCATTTTCCTCTATCTTTTTCCAAACGTTTTCGTTATCATTAGATAAGATATAGATAAGATATCCTTCAAATTCTTTTTTCATTACGTTTTTTAAGTGTTCTTTTGTCTCTTCGTTCGCTTCTTCTTTTTCACTATATTGCTCTAATAATCCTTTATAATAAAGTTCAATCTGATCTTCTAACAATTCCTTTTTATCCTCAGCTGGCTTTACAATAATATAAGAAGTAAGAGGAATTGAATTTACTTCCGTTTTTTCTTGTCTAAATAAGTATTCAGATTCTTTTAAAATATATTCAGAATTAATTGATAAATGGTCGAACTCAATATCCTCTAAGGTCCCGAAATTAGGAGAGTCCTTTTCAATAACTTCTTTAATCTTCGTTAAATCTAAAACTCTGGTTTTCAAAGTGGCAATCTCTTTACTAGCTTTTTCCAAATCTATTTTATCATAAACACCACAACCTGAAAAAAGTGCTAAAAATAAAATACTACATACCATAAAACATAATATCACTATCTTTTTCATTTTTCTATTTCAGCCTTCCATAACCCATGTAAGTTACAATAAGCATATACAGTTTTTGCTTTTTGCTGTGTTTCATAATAAGCGATTGGCTTTTCATTTGGTTTCAAATCAATTACTTTAATACTACCATTTTCTAATTCAAATGCAATCCATTCAATATAATGCTCATCTGTCATCGGATGTTCTATTTCTCCAACTATTACTAAATAACCTTTATTATATGACACAATTGGAATATGTTTTTCACTAGAAGCCCCTACCATCTTAGGATCCAATTCTTCCATTTCCTCGCTACAACAAGGCAATGGGTTTGTATTCCCAAATAAAGCAACAAATTTATTACACTTTTTACATCTGTAAAACTTCATTTTACCACTACTTTCCTATTAACATTGTAAGAGAAACCAATTAAAAAGTCAACCAAAAAGAGTATCTTTAGATACTCTATTATGATTAATTTATGATAATGTCTTAAGTAATAACTTTAGAAAATGTCTCAAC
>CANPBV010000020.1 GCA_947572405.1 uncultured Mycoplasmatota bacterium
TATTCTTTTTCATTCTATCAAACTATTTTTTTTTATCCTCATTTTGTAACTATTTGGATATAAATATCCATTGAACCAAACACAAAATTTAGAAATTTATTATCACTTTATTTTATCATTATTTTTGTTCTTGACTTGGATATATTCTAAATTTATAGGCTCTATCAATTACCATATTTCATCATCTCTTGTATGTTGATTTTACAAAAAACGAATGTCCATACCAATGCTTTTTACAATTTTTTAATGACTTTCCTTATACAATTATGTAAAATTCTACATAAAAATAAAAAAACCTTAGACTTCTAAGGATTGCTTTAATTTTTCAATCGGTTTTTCATAATTCATACGTTCTGTAATATAAGTTCCCACTACAAATATATCTGCATTTTTACACATTTTAATTGTCATATCATCAATCCCACCATCAACTTCAATTTGATAATGATATTTATAAATATCACGGATTCTTTTTAATTCATTTACTTTATTCACAGTATTAGAAATTAGTTTTTGACCACTCTTACCTGGATTCACAGTCATTACTAAAACCAAGTCAACAAGTGGCAAATATGGTATAATTTTTTGGACTGAAGTATCTGGATTAATAGATATTCCTACTTTTATACCTTTACTTTTAATAAGATCGATTCCTTTCAGCAGGCCATCTATTTCAGAATGAATCGTAATATAATAAGGTCTTAAGGTTGCATACTCTTCTATATATTGAAGGGTATTACATACCATTAAATGGACATCAAAAGGAACCGAAAGAGGAAGTACTTTCTTTAGTTCTTCCAAACTTTCAGTCTTATTTTCCACAAATTTTCCATCCATAACATCAACGTGTAAAAAATCTATTTTTTCATTGCTTAATTTACATATATTTTCTTTTTTATTTTCTTTTATCCCAAGAAAAGATACTGATAATAGCATAATCTCACCTACCTATGAATTTTAGATAATTTTGATATCTACCTGGCAAAATAGTGTGATTTTCTACTAATTCCTTAATCTTACATGAATCCTCTTTATCATGCATACAATCTTTGTACTTGCATTGCTCTTTATAGGCTTCAAATTCAAGCACTTGATCTCTAATATCACTACTTGTCATACCATCGAAATCGACAGAGGAAAATCCTGGCGTATCTGCCACCCAACCTTCAAAGAGTGGGTGTAATTCAACATGTCTTGTTGTATGTTTTCCTCTTCCTAAAGCAATTGAAATCTCATCCGTTAAGAGTTCTAATGTTGCATCCAACTGATTTAATAAGGTAGACTTCCCTGCTCCGCTTTGTCCTGTAAAAGCAGTTACTTTTCCTCTTAATAATGCTTTTATTTTGTCAATTTCAGTATTTAAGCACACCTCATATCCTATAGATTTATAATAGTGTACTATAAAATCGATATCCCTTTTTTCTTCTTCGTTTAATAAATCTAGTTTTGTAAAGCAAATAACTGGTTTAATATTATGGAACGTTATAATATATAGCAATTTATCCAGTAAATTGCTTGAAAAATCAGGCAATTTGGTACTTGTCACAATGATTACCTGATCGATATTACTAACGGGTGGCCTTAAAAGCTCATTTTTCCTTTTTTTTAATTGTAAAATATAATGATTAATAGGGTCAAATTCTACAAAATCCCCTACCAAAGGTTTTATATGATCATTTCTAAATTTTCCCCTTGATTTACAAATATATTCCTGTTTATCTTCTGCATAAACAGTATAATCATTACTGATTAATTTAATGATCCTTCCTTGCATAATTACTCCGGTTTTGACTCTTCATTTTCATTTGGATTATCTTCTTTATTTTCATCGTCTTTTTGATCATTATCTTTTTCTTCATTATCTGGTTTAGGTGGAACTACAACTGGTTTTTTTGCAATTTCAATAACAATAGAAGTGTTTTTATAAATTTTCGTTTTTGGAGCTCTACTTTGTGTAAGAATGGTTCCCTCTGGTTTGGTATCATTTTCCACCATTTTTATGGTTGGAATGATCTCATTTTTTTCACAAAATTCTCGGACACTCTCTTCATTCCATGTTCCATCTGTAAAGTCTGGATACCCAGCCACCAATTTATTATAAGTTAATGTAATAGAGTCACCATTTTTGAGATATGTTCCGACCTCTACATCCTGGCCAATAATAATGCCATCTTTATCTTCATCCGTCTCCTCAGAAATTTCATGTTCCTCTGTCTTTACAATGATTCCTGCCTTTTCCAGCATTTCTTCTACTTCTGTAAACTTTTGTTTCTTATAATCCTCTACTTCTAACCCTTCTCTACCCTTTGAAATAATAACTGTAATTTTGGTTCCCACTTTCACATTATTTCCAATTTTTGGTTTTGTTTCAATCACTCTACCCGCTTCAATAGTGTCATTGTATTCCTCTTTTGTCTCAATTGTAAGTTCCACTTCTCCATTATTCGTAATCATTTCCTTCGCCTGTTCTAAAGTCATTTCCTTAACATTTGGAATCTTCACTTCTTTTTCCTTTTTAAACAATGGTTTTACAACAAGTAAAAATAAGAATGTACAAATTACTAGTATTCCCAAGATCACTCCACCAATCATTAATGGTTTCTTTTTATTATTATTTTTTTGTGGTTTTTCTTCCTCATCTATAGAAAGAATTTCTACCGTTTTTTCTTTTTGATTTCCTTTAATTGGTGGCATAATTTTAGTTTCCTCTAAATCTTGTTCTGGAAATTTATAAACATGTCTCTCTTCAAATTGATGCTCTGGATCCATACTTTGTTCTATATCCGCTCTCATTTCTTTTACCGATTCATAACGATTTTTTGGATTTTTTGCGCAGGCCTTTAAAATAATATTTTCAATGGATTGTGGAATGTTTGGGTTAATTTTACAAACACTTGGAATTGGTTCTTTCATTTGCTTAATCGCTATTTCTACTGCCTGATCTCCTCTAAATGGTAGTTTCCCAGTTAAAAGTTCAAACATTAATATTCCAAGCGAGTAAATATCACTTTTCATAGTAGAACCTTTCCCATTTGCTTGCTCTGGTGGTAAATAATGAACAGAACCCATTACAGAATTGGTTTGTGTTAATTCATTACTATTTAACGCCATCGCAATTCCAAAATCCATGATTTTTACCCTACCATCTTCCAGAATCATGATATTTTGCGGTTTGATATCACGGTGGATAATATAGCTATCATGAGCACACGATAGTGCACTTGTTAATTGTAACATAATATCAATTGTTTCCGATAAAGTTAATGCACCACGCTTTTTAATCAAACTTTTTAGGGTTTTTCCATCCACATATTCCATGACAATAAAGTATTTCCCATTATCCTCGCCAACATCATACATTTCTACAATGTTTGGATGACTTAAGGAACTTGCAGCAATAGCCTCTCTTTGAAATCTTCTTACAAATTTTTCATCATCTGCAAGATCTCCTCTTAGAATTTTGACTGCAACATTCCGGTCCAATATGGTGTCATAGGCCAAGTATACATTGGCCATTCCCCCTTCTCCAATTGTCCTAATAATTTGATAGCGATCATTAATTTTTTGTCCTTTAATAATCATTACTATACACCGTCCTTTAATAAACATGCAATAGAAATATTATCATTTCCACCTCGATTATTACTTTTTGTGATAAGTTTTTTTACTTTTTCTTCTAATGAAATTTCTTCATTTAAAACTGCTGTAATTTGTTCATCATTTAACATATTTGTTAAACCATCACTGCACAAGAAAATGCCATCTATATCCGTTTCTACATCAAAAATGTCCATTTCTACTACAGTTGCTGCTCCTAAAGCCCGCATTAAAACATTTTTTCTTGGATGATCTTTGGCTTCCTCTGGGGTTAATTCCCCCGATTTTACAAGTAAATTTACTAATGTATGATCTGTTGTAATTTTATGCAGTTTCTCATTTTTCATGACATATCCAGAACTATCACCAATGTTTCCAAATAACAAGAAATCACTTGTTAATACAGCTAAAACCAAAGTAGTTCCCATTCCTGTACTTTCTGGATGCTCTGCTGTATATTTATAAATTAAAACATTTGCTTCACTTACAATATCCTTAATCCAGGCAACTGCATCTTCCTTATTTCCAATACTACTAATTTCTGAAAACCGTTTTCCAATTTGAGAGATTGCAATACTAGAGGCGACTTCACCTGCTTTATGTCCACCCATTCCATCTGCTACCGCCAGTAATAGTTCGTTATTTTTGTTTTTTACAATAATGACACTATCTTCATTATGATCCCTTACTTTTCCAGGATTCGTTAAATAATAATATTCCATGTTATCCCTCCTCATAATTTGCTCTCAATTGCCCACAGGCAGCACTTACTTTTGAGCCAAATTCTTTTCTAATGGTTACATTGATATGATTTTTCTTTAATGTATCATAAAATTTCATAATCGTTTCTTTTGAACTTTTCCTGTATGCAATATGGCTTGTCTCATTGTAAGGAATTAAATTAACATAACAGTTTATTCCTTTCAAAAGATGCGCAAGTTCTATTGCGTGTTCCTCTTTGTCATTTACATCTTTTAATAAAATATATTCAAAAGTCACTCTTCTATTTGTTTCTTTAATATATTTTTTGATGGCTTCCATTACTTCTTCTATTTTATATGCTTTATTAATTTTCATAATGGAATCTCTAATTTGGTTATTTGGAGCATGAAGGGAAAGCGCTAAATTAACCTGTTTGCCACTTTTCATAAATTCTAATATTTTTGGCACAATTCCACAAGTGGAGACAGTAATATGCCTCGCTCCTAAATCAATTCCTTTTGGTTCATTAATGATAGATATAAAATCCATAACATTTTCATAATTGTCAAATGGTTCTCCAATTCCCATCAATACTAAATGGCTAATTCGAATATTTAATTCTTTCTCCACTTGTAAAATTTGTTCTACCATTTCATGCGTTTCTAAGTTTCTAACCTTTTTTAACCTTCCACTTTCACAAAATGTACAACCCATATTACAACCTACTTGACTAGATACACATAGACTATTTCCATAATCATGCTTCATCAATACGGCTTCTATTTTATTTCCATCTTCTAATCCAAATAGGAATTTGCACACATCTTTTTCAACTTGTTTTTGTAGTAGTTCTAAAGAGGTCAAAGTAAAGTATTCTTTTAAGTCTATAATAGTTTTTTTACTTACATTTTTCATTTCATCAAAGTCGTGAATTCGATGTTTATAAAGCCATTCAAATACTTGTATAGCTTTAAACTTCTTATCCCCTTTTTCGACAAAATAGTTTTCTAACCTTGATAATGTAAAACCATATATACTCTTCATACAAACACCCTATCTTTATTATAGCAAAAAATAAAAAAAAATCATAGATAAATTCTACGATTTCAATCTCATTTTTATAATCTGGGATAGAAAAATTTTAACCATTCGCTTCTCAAAAAGAATTGAATCTATTTATTTTTGTGCTCGTAATTATAATGGTCTTTCAATTTTATTGTAACACCTTATCTCCGAAATAATAAGAAGGCACATTCCCTTGCATTAACTTAATTGTTAATGGAACATCAGAAGATACTTTTATCACCTTAGAGGAAAATGGTAATATGGCCTGGGTGGTAACATCGACTTGAATACTAACTTCTATAACAGCGTTATTAATTCCATAGTTTGTCACTTTGGTTTTAATATTTGTAATAATATCCCCCATGATTTTTAATCGAATCGGAAATTTAGGGCCTAAATTAGAAAGTAAAGCGTTATTAAATATAACTCCAGTTGGTATATTTCCGATCACCCCTTTTTTTAAATCTTTTGGATCATAATCTTTTAATGCCTCATCCATCAATGTCAACTTGTCAATTTCACCTTTTTCAATATGTTGTAAATTTACTTGTATACTATTTGTCGTATTACTGAGAAGTCTATTTACTTTGACAGGATCCAAATCAATGCTTCTGATTTCACCATTTGAATCTTTGGTAATCAAAAATAAAGAATCCGCTTCTAAATCTTCGCCAATTGACTCAGTAACTGCACTATTAATTAGTAAAGTTACAAATTTTTTGGCCTGTATTTCTGCATACTCCATAAGTCCAGGTGTAATTCTAGAACTAATAAAATGAAGAGATAAAATAGTACTAATAAAAAGAAATAAAATACTTAAAATTAATATATTACTTTTTCTTTTATTAAAAATAATGATTTTCTTTTTTAAATGGATCCTTCTTCTCATATTCTCACCTAATTTATGATATGAATCTGAATATATTCCTAGAAATAGTTTCATAATAAAAATGGGTGAATAAACATGAAAATTGAAGATGTTATGTCTAGAGATCTAATTATTGGCAGTATCAATCAAAAAGTCAGTGAAATTGCTGAACTCATGAAAAAATACGATATTGGATTTATTCCTATTGAACAAAATAAACATATTATTGGTGTTGTTACAGATAGGGATATTGTATGTAGTACTTTTAGTGCAGAATTAGATAGTGACGCAAAAATAGAACGTTATATGACCAATAACGTAATTTCTATTGATAAAGATGATTCTTTAGAAAATGCCCTAAAAACAATGGGACAAGAAAAAGTAAAAAGATTGATCGTTAGTGATCATGAAAAAGTGGTCGGAATTCTATCCTTATCTGATATCATTACTACAGATATCGATGAAAAAAAATTTATCACTGAATTAAAGAAAATATGGTCAATTCATAAAAATATTGATACTTTTCATACAGAGGTTGATGAATTTTATTTATAAAAAACGGTTACGAAAAGTAATCGTTTTATTGTTTTATATATTCCTTTACTGTTCCGTTTCGTAATAACATGAATCATAAATTTACTACTTCTAATAGAAAAATGGTTTGCAATGGTATTATAGCAATGTTTCCATTACACTATGTTCTAAATACAATGTTATCATACATTGATTTTTAGTGAAAATTGCTCATTTCTAACATATTACCATAAAAGAAAAAATAGTCAATTTCTGACCATTTTAAACAAACATATATTCTGGGCGCTGATATCTAGAAATTTGAGGTTCCTGTTTCTCATATTTTAAATTAGTAATTGCTCTATGCGCTTCTAAACTCTTTTGTACATCTACAATCCTTTGATTTTTAGAACCTCTAAACTTCACTTCTAAACTTTTTTGTTCCAAAATAAACTTTCCATCGACAAGCATATCAATATACTTTAGGAACTCTAATATGCTCGGTTTTATTTCTGACATCTTTAATAATTGCTCAAAAGTGTACCCTGTATAACACCATACATTTAAACCTATTTTTTTTGCATGTCTAGCAATTTCTAAACAAGCTTTTACTTGACACATAGGATCTCCCCCAGATAGTGTAATCCCATCTTGCCCTTTTAAATGATCTAACATTCTGATTACTTCCTCTGTATCAGTTAAAATTCCTGCATCAAATGAGTGCGTTTCTGGATTATGACATCCATAACAATTATGAATACAACCCTGTGTCCATATCACTGTACGAATACCTTCTCCATCTACAATACTATCTGATTGAATCGGTCCTGCTAAACGAATTTTCAATGTGAACAACTACAATCATAAGTGTGTTTTACACGATCACGTTCTTCTGCTCTTTTACCATTATTAAATCTATCAACAGTTCCTACTAAGTATCCTGTGATTCGTCTAATGCGCTCAAATCCTACTCCTTCTCCAACTGTTTTTTCCTTTGTTTCTACTTTTTCTACTTGTTTTTCCATTTTTATCCCTCTTTCTATTTATTATAACAATCTAATTCTTTTAATTTTTCAACACTAATGGGTTCTCCTGCACGTCTTCCACATCTTGGACATACATCTTTAATAATTCCAACATATCCACATATTGGATCTCGGTCTACTGGATGATTGACTGCCCCATATCCAATACCAGCTTCTTTCATTGTTCGAATAATTCTTTCAAATGCTTCTACATTCTCTGATGGATCCCCATCCAGTTCAATATAACTAATATGACCTGCATTTGTAAGTGCATGATAAGGTGCCTCTAAATTTAATTTTTTGGTAATCGAAACATTGTAATAAACCGGTACATGAAAGGAATTTGTGTAATAAGCACGATCTGTTACTCCCTTAATTTTTCCATAAATTGCCTTATCAATATTAATAAATCTTCCTGATAATCCTTCTGCTGGTGTTGCCAAGCAAGTGAAATTTAAGTTGTATTTCAAAGAATATTCATCACACTTTTTACGCATAAAACCGATAATTTTTAATCCTAACTTTTGCGCTTCCTCGCTTTCACCATGGTGTTTTCCAATTAAAGCTTTTAGACATTCTGCTAGGCCAATAAATCCAATGCTTAAAGTTCCATGTTTTAATACTTTTCTTAAGCGATCTGTTGGTTTTAGTTTTTCAGAATCCATCCATACCCCTTGTTCCAATAAGAATGGAAAGTTATATAATCTTTTATTACATTGAATTTCAAAACGCTCTAACAATTGATCTTTTACCATATCCATCATTTCTTCAAGTTCTTCAAAGAAACCATCCATATCAGTTTCTTCCCGACTTACAATTCCATGCTTAATACCAAGCCTTGGTAAGTTAATAGAAGTAAATGACAAATTCCCTCTTCCTGGGGTAATAGAACGGTCTGGATCTACCATGTTTCCAAGTACCCTTGTTCTACATCCCATATATCCTACTTCAGTACGGTAATCATCTGATTTATAATATTGCAAGTTAAATGGTGCATCAATAAATGAAAAGTTTGGAAACAATCTTTTTGCTGATACTTTACATGATAATCTTAGCAAATCATAATTTGGATCCTCTGGGTTGTAATTAACTCCCTCTTTTACTTTGAAAATCGAAATTGGGAAAATTGGAGTTTCACTATGTCCAAGACCAGCTTCTACTGCAAGTAAATAATTTTTCGTAATCATTCTTCCCTCTGGTGAAGTGTCAGTACCAAAGTTAATAGAAGAAAATGGTACTTGAGCTCCTGCTCTTGAATGCATTGTATTTAAATTATGAACGAACGCTTCCATCGCTTGATAAGTAATACGCTCTGTTCTTTGTATTGCTTTTTCTTTGGAAACTTCAAAAATGCGTTTTATTTCTTCTGAATTCTTTGCCAGTGGTTCAAATTTTTCTAAATCTACATCGATTGTTTCTAATTTATCTATTTCTTTTATAATTGCGTTCATATTTATAAATGTTAAAAAGCCAGAATAATCTAATAAATCATAAATGGATTGTTTTAATTGCTTTTTAAATGTTTTTAAAACTCCTGGTGCAAGATAATAATCAAATGCTGGGACTGATTGTCCACCATGTTGATCATTTTGATTTGATTGAATTGCAATTGCTGCTAAAGCGCCATATGACATAATATCATTTGGTTCTCTTAAATGTCCATGACCTGTTGAAAATCCATTTTTAAATAATTTTCCTAAATCTATTTGCATACAGGTTGTTGTTCCCATTGCCATAAAATCCATGTCATGAATATGAATATCTCCATTATCATGGGCTTCTGAAAACTTTCTTTTCATCAAATACGCTTTTGCAAACTCTTTTGAAACAGTACTACCATATTGAAGCATTGTTCCCATCGCAGAATTTCCATCAATATTGGCATTTTCTCTTTTGTTGTCTTCTTCATGCGCAGATTTTAATCCAAGACCCTCAATTGTTTTTAAAAATTTATGCATTTTTTTCTCATCACTGAACAGTTGTCTTGATTGCGCCCTTCTTTCTCTATATTCAGAAAAATGAGTATAGATTTCTTCATATCCTTTTTTCTTTAATTCATCTTCTATCATGTCCTGAATGTCTTCTATTTTAATTTTTTCCTCATCTGTATATTCTTTGTCTATTCTTTTCATCACTGCCATATAGACTTTATTAATATCCTTTTCACTATATAATGATGTTTTTGTATCATCCTCATCAAAATTAATAAAATGGTCAAATGCTTTTTTAATCGCCATAGCAATTTTAGTTCCATTAAAATCTACTTTTTTACCATCACGTTTTACTACTTTTAATGTAGCCAATTGTTCTTCTACACCCACCATACTTTTAAATCCTCTCTTCTATTTTTTGTACAATTTCAGTATAGTCCAAAACAATCTAAAAGTCAAACATTTGTCGGTCTTTTTTTCTACTTTTTTTTACCAATTTCGATAAGCCCTTATTTTTCAATATTTTTTTAAAAATCAATTTTTTTCAAAAAATGTATATTTACATTTTTGATTTTTTTATTTTTTTACCATTATTGGTATTTTTATTAAAAAATCGCATTTTTCCTTTATTTTCATTGTATTTTCTACATTATATTTTTTTGAATAAATAATATTTTTTTAATTTTTTTTCATTTTCTATATTTTTAATTTTTTACATTTTTCAATTTTTGTTCTATTATTTTTTCTATTTTCACAATAAATTTGTGACTTTTTTGATACGAACTTTTTTTCGGTTTTGATTCTACTTATGGGATATTGATAAAAGGAGAGTTTTGGTAAATTTTTGCGAAATTAGAATATAGTTTAATTGGGTGAATACTTATGCAAAAACGGTTGTTATTTTTAATTTGTTTCATACTTCTTTTTTGTGGTTGCAATCAAAAAAGAGAATTGGTTATTGAGGGAGTTATTGAGCAAAACAAAACAGAGCTTATTAGTATTCACTATCCAAAAACCGGAATTGAGAAATTAGATAAGGAAATTAGTACTTATATTTCTAATACTAGAACCAATTTGGAACAATATATAAAGAAAAATGTTTATATCGAGGATATTCCAGAACTCAATATTGATTATGAATACAAAGTTGTTGGAAATCGCTATTCTAATATTGTTCTCACAACTTTTTTCACCTCTCCACTATTAGCGCATCCCATACATGAAATCAAGACTTTTGTTTTCGATCAAAAAGAAAATAAATTTTTGTATCTATCAGATATTGCCCCTATTAATATTGGAAAAATAAAAACAGAACTTTTAAAGCAACATCAAGATTGTATTTTATTAGAAAATCTAGAAACAACATTCCAAAATCCAAATGCCTTAAAGTTCACTTTTACGGATCACTCTATTCGTCTTTATTTTAGTCCTTATGAAATTGCAAGCGGAAATTGTGGGATTATTAAATATGAGTTTCCAAATACTAAATTTAACATTCTGTTAGAAAAGGACTCGATTCAAAATACTTCTCTATTATATCAACCAAATAAAAAAGTACTTTCTCCTTTCAAGCCAACGATTGCTCTTACTTTTGATGATGGTCCTAGTAAATATACAAAAGAAATCGTAAAGTTATTAAATGAATATGAGGCGAATGCTACCTTTTTCATTTTGGGGAATAAAGTAGAAAACTACCATGATACACTAGCATATGTTTTAAAAAGCGGTAACGAGCTCGGGAATCATTCCTATAATCATAAGAAGCTGACAAAACTTTCTTCTAAGGAATTGCACAATCAAATAGAAATGACCAACAACATTGTAAAAAAAACATTAAATTACGATATCCGTTTGTTACGACCTACTTATGGTGCCACCTCTGGTTCGTTAAAATCAAATATTGATATGGAAATCGTCCTTTGGAATGTGGATACACAAGACTGGAAACTCCGAAATAGCAAGAAAATCTATGAAAAGGCTCTTCATGATATAAAAGATGGAAAAATTGTCCTAATGCATGATATTTATAAGTCAACTTTAGAGTCTTTAAAATTGCTTCTTCCTGAATTAAAAAAACGTGGATATCAAATTGTAACTGTTAGTGAATTAAAACAAATCCAAGAAATGCGTCATGAAAAAAAGTGATATGACAACTGTCATTGATATCCAGTTATTTGCTACTGTTCTATCGATTATAAGTTTTGTAGTTGGTTTTATTTTACTGTATAACCAAAAATTATTAGAAGAGAATAAACCTCCACTTTTTTCTAAACAAGATACGTTAAACTATGTTGCATTAAACCGACTATTCATTCTTGCAATTGTGTTTCTATTTTTAGGCGCTAATACTCTTCACTTAAAGTTAGACAAAGAAAAAGGAGAAGATCTAACTTTTGACTATTTAGATATTCTCTCCTCTATTTTAACCCTTATTGTCGCTATAATTGCCATTTATATGGCAATCGCTGCACTCAAACAGTCTAATTTATTTGATGATATTTCTGTCGATGATGCGCTCCTATAAAGTGCTATTGTTCCATTTTATAATTTTCACAAACTTGGT
This sequence comes from uncultured Mycoplasmatota bacterium, assembly GCA_947572405.1. GTDB lineage: Bacteria > Bacillota_I > Bacilli_A > RF39 > UBA660 > MGBC102946. Next base: position 12,265 of record CANPBV010000020.1, read on the forward strand.
CCAAAGCGTCTACTAAAGTATTTGCTTCTTCAAAATTTTTTAATCGGACACCACTGGCATAAATGTGTCCTCCTCCTCCGAAAGTTGCCACTACTTCATTTATAATAGGCCCTCTAGAACGAATAGAACCTCTAATATTATTGTTGCCAAGATCTTCCGAAAAAACGACCCATACGAGTGCTTCTTCAATATAATTGAAATTATTCACCATGTTTCCTGCTGCTGCTGGGTCCACTCCATACTGGTGCAAAATTTCGTTTGTAATATGAATAAAGGCCACACCATGTTCTGTAACCTCCAGATGAGATTCTACATACCCTTGAAATTTTAATTCTTTGATTGGTCTTAAGTATAATAAATTGTACAATTTTGTAATATCAATTTTTGTCCTTTTAATTAGCCAAGAAACCAATTCAAATGTTTTTGGGGTTGTATAATGGAATAAAAATCTGTTGCTATCGGCAATTAAACCAATGTATAACTTTTCTGCTGCATTTTTATTCACTTTTAATTTCGTATTTTTTAATAATTCCAAAATCATTTCTGAGGCACTTGTTTTTGTATCATCAATCCATTCTATATCAGAATATTTCTCAATAAATGGATGGTGGTCTATTTTTATAGAGCATTCAAATTTGCTAACATCGACCCCATCTATCCTTTTTTTATCTGGGGTATCCGTTACAATTAATAAAGAATTATGATATAAATCCTCTGTAAATTTATCAAGCACCCCTAAATACTTAAATTTAGATGCAGGATGTCCAACTACATATACTTTTTTTTTAGGAAAGGTATTTAAAATGATTTCTTTTAATCCTAACGAACTTCCAAGGGCATCTGGATCTGCTCCTACATGTCTTGCAATTACAATGGTATCATATTTCTTGATTCTTTTGTAAATACGAGAATATATTCTATGATACATAATTTCACTCTTTCTATTTACAAAGGAGGTAAGTATCTCTAGCAATCATTACTTCTTCATCTGTTGGAATTACGTAACAAGGAATACTGGAATCAGGACTTGTAATTAATACTTCTTGCCCACGAACATTGTTTGCTTCTTCGTCTAGTTTTAGTCCTAACACAGACAATCTTTCAATAATTTTTTTTCTAACACCGATTGAATTTTCTCCTACTCCTGCAGTAAAACAAATGGCATCACATCCATCAAGTTCTACATAATATTGTGCAATATAGTTAACAATTCTTTTTATATACATTTCCTGTGCAAGGATACAACGCTCATTTCCAGCTTGAATCCCATCTTCGATATCTCTTGAATCATTACTAACTCCGCTGATTCCTAGTAACCCACTTTGCTTATTTAATATGTTATCAATTTCTTTTGCGGTCATTCCTGTTTTTTCCATAATATAAGGAATAATTGTTGCATCAATATCTCCACAACGTGTTCCCATGATCAATCCTGCATTCGGAGTTAATCCCATAGAGGTATTCTTACATTTTCCATTCCAAACGGCACTCACACTTCCTCCATTACCAATATGACAAGTAATTAGTTTCGTGTTTTCCTTCCCAATTAATTGATTTGCTCTAAGCGCTACATATTTATGGCTTGTTCCATGCGCACCATATTTTCTTACTCCATAGTTTTGGTACCATTCATATGGAAGTGCATAAAGGTATGTTTCTTCTTCCATTGTTTGATGAAATGCTGTATCAAATACGACAGTTTGAACTGCATTTGGTATTACTTCTTGTGCTGCTCTGATTCCAACAATTGCTGCTGGATTATGTAAAGGTGCTAGAGACGATAATTCGTCTATTTTAGAGATCACATCTTCAGTTGCAATTTCTGTCTTATCAAAATAAGCTCCACCTTGCACTACTCTATGCCCGACTCCTTTAATTTCATCTAAAGAGTCTACAACGTGATATTCTTTTAATTCATCTATCAAAATTTGAAAAGCGATTTTATGATTTGGCAACGCTACTTCTTTTTTGATTTTTTCTCCATTCATTTTAATTGTGTAGAAACTATTTTCAATTCCTATTCTTTCAAATACGCCTGATATTAATACAGTCTCTTCTGGCATTTCATACATTTGAAATTTTAAAGAAGAGCTTCCTGCATTGATTGATAATATTTTCATAAATTTTCCTCCTATAAATGATATTTGATAAATTCTCCGTTTTTAAGTCCTATTCGCCTTAATTTTCCATCGACTGGAATTGGCTCAAAACAATATAAAATCGCATTCACTAATCCACCATGTGTTGCTAACAGAATAGTGGAATCTGGATATTTTGATTTTAATTCAATAATTAATTTTCTTACACGGACAATTAGTTCTCGGATTCCTTCTACCCCTTTTTCAGTATGATTTTCTAATAAGTTATGATAAAAGTCAAAGTCATACAATCTACTAGGTTTTCCTTCATATTCTCCAAGTTCCCGTTCATTTAAACGGGCATCAATTTGTATTTCTTTATTGGGTGCTATAATCTCAGCTGTTTCTAAAGCCCTTTTAAGCGGTGATGAAATTACTAGGTCAAAGTTGATATGTTCCAATTCTGTTTTTGCCTTCTTTGCTTGCTCAATTCCATTTTGATTTAATGGAATATCCGTTCTACCTTGTAGTAAACCCATTTTATTGTAACCAGTTTCCCCATGTCTTACGATATATAAATCCATTAGTTCTTATTTTTCATATGTGGAAATAAAATGACTTCACGAATCGTCTCTGAGTTTGTAAGTAACATTGTCAAGCGATCTATTCCCATCCCCATTCCACCTGCTGGTGGCATTCCATATTCTAGTGCTTCTACAAAGTCTAAATCCATTTCATTCGCTTCATCATTTCCTAATTCTCGTTCTTTTAACTGACTTTCGAATCTTTCATATTGATCCATTGGGTCATTTAATTCTGTAAATGCATTGGCATATTCGCATCCACAAATAAAAAGTTCAAAGCGCTCTGTAAATCTTGGATCATTACTTTTTTTGGCAAGCGGACTTACTTCTATTGGATGACCAAAAATGAATGTTGGTTCAATAATCGTATCTTCTACATATTTTTCAAAAAATGCGTTTACAATATGCCCATATAAGAAATGTGGTTCTAATTCAATTCCATGTTCTCCTGCCAATTTTTTAGCTTCTTCTAATGACATGTCTTGAAAAAAATCAATTCCTGTTTTTTCTTTGATGGCATCTACCATATGAATTCTTTTAAATTTTGGAGCAAGTGACAAGTGATGTCCTTTATAGTCTAATTCATAAGTTCCCAAAACAGTTTTGGCTGCATTTCCAATAATCCCTTCTGTAATATCCATCATACCCTCTAAATCACTATAGGCTTTATAAAGTTCAATGGTTGTAAATTCTGGATTATGGTTACGATCCATTCCCTCATTTCTAAAAATTCTGCCAATTTCATAAACGGCATCCATTCCTCCAACAAGCAAACGTTTCAGTGGCAATTCTGTTGCAATTCGGAGATAAAAATTCATGTCTAAAGTGTTGTGGTGGGTTATGAATGGACGAGCTGCTGCTCCTCCTAAAATAGGATTTAATACTGGGGTTTCTACTTCTACATAACCTAAATTATCCAAGTAATTTCGAATGGAACGAATAATCGCTGGCCTTGTAAAGGCTACATTTCTAGCTTCTTCATTCATAATCAAATCCACATAACGTCTACGATATCTTTCTTCTACATCAGATAAACCATGGAATTTTTCTGGAAGTGGTCTTAGTGCTTTCACCAAATGAATATATTTGCTTGCTTTAATACTAAGTTCTCCTGTATCCGTGCGAAAGACTGTTCCTTCTATTCCAACAATATCCCCAAGGTCAGCCTTTTTAAAAATTTCATATTCTTCTTCCCCAATTGTATCTTGCCTTACATAAATTTGAATTTGTCCAAGTTTATCTTGAATATGCATAAATCCTACTTTCCCTTTACCACGTTTCGTCATGATACGACCTGCCACAGCAACTGGGATATTCATAAGGATTAATTCTTCTTTTGTATTTTCTTTATACTGTTCTTTTAATTCTATTGAATGAGCGGAAATTTCAAATCGTTGCCCAAAAGGATCAATTCCTTTACTTCTTAATTCTTCTGCTTTTTCTCTACGAATTAATTCTTGTTCTGTAAATTCTCTCATTTTTTCACCTCTACTTTTTTCACGACACTACAACTACTTTTGTCCCACTTAGTATGTCATGAAGACCTCTTTTGTCTCTTTTATATAATATCATAAAAATGCTTATCATTACCAGTATTAATTGGATAAAAGTCAAAATTGACGAAAATATAAAATACATAGAACTAGGTAATAAATATAAAAATAAAAGTGTTAATATCATTTGGGTTAATCCATTCATTACCATATTACGAATTAGATATGCCACAATCGTAACTTTTTTTTCATTATTGGAAACTACTTTAATTCTCATAATTTTTTTTCCAACAGTCTGTCCATTCCAAACATAAGGAAGTAAAACAAAGTAAACTAGCATTAATAAAATATTAAAAATGGAATAAATAACACATTCCTGATCGATTTGGGCATTGATTACTGTCCACCTATCAAAATATTCAGAAAATTTGAGTTCTCCATTCGCTTGCAGTTCATTTACAATGTTTAAATCATTTCTAAGTTGCATAACTTTCTGATCTTTTTCTTTTACGTTTACTATAATTGCTATTGCAAATAAAATAATCAGTAAATCGATGATATAGGCAACGATTCTTTTACTTGTTTCTGCTTTCATTTCTTTTCACCTTATATACTTCTAATATTTTTTCAAATTCTTCTTTTGTTTTCATTTTAAAGATTGCGTTTTTTAAATCTGTTGTATCTGGTAATCCTTTTAAATACCAGGCTGCATGAGTTCTTATTTCTAATACTGCTAGTTTCTCGTTTTTTGTTTTTAGTAATAATTCAAAATGATGCTTTAACATGTTTAGTTTTGCTTCTTCTGTAGGAGGTGGCAATAATTCTCCTGTTTCTAAATAGGTAACACATTCTTTTATTAGCCATGGATTTCCTAGTACCCCTCTTCCAATCATAACAGCATCACAACCGGTTTCATCAAGCATTCTTTTAGCATCCACTGCACTTCTAATATCTCCATTTCCAATCACTGGAATTGAAACCGCTTCCTTTACTTTTTTAATCATATTCCAATCGGCTTTTCCACTATATCCTTGTGCCCTCGTTCTAGCATGAATCGCAATTGCTTTTGCTCCAGCACGCTCTATTCTTTTTGCAATTTCGACAGCATTAATATGTTCACTATCCCAACCACTTCTCATTTTGACTGTTACAGGAATAGGAACTGCGTTTACTACTGCTGTAACAATTTCTTCCACTTTATCTGGATCTTTTAAAAGAGCACTTCCCGCTTGAGCTCTAAGGGCAACTTTAGGTACAGGACATCCCATATTAATATCGATAATATCTGGTTTCATTGCTTCATAGATATATTTTGCGGCTATTACAAAAGATTCTTTATCACTACCAAATATTTGTTGAGCAATTGGTCTTTCATAATCAGTCATGTAAAGTAAACTGGTTGTCTTTTGGTTGCCATAACAAATCGCTTTATCACTGACCATTTCAGCATATATAAGTCCACATCCCATATCTTTAATAATAGTTCTATAAGCACTATTAGAAATTCCTGCTAGAGGCGCTAAAACGATTTTATTTTTTAGTTTGATATTTCCAATTTGAAACACTTTTGCCCACCTCGGTTTCTTCATTCATTATAATATAAATCGTTATTTTTATCAAACTGATTACTCTAAATAAGTATAATTATTTCTGTAAAGTATTTGTATTTTACTTTACAAAAAAGAACCATTACAAAATTGCTTACCTACGGACAGTTTTTGAAGTCAATATAAAACGTGTTATAGATCCAGTTTGTTAAAACTCCTCTTATAACACGTTCTTTTCATATTTTTTGTACAACCTCTTTTTGATATACTTTTATTATAATGAAAATAACAAAGGTGCTTGTACAATGATTCAATTATATAATACTCAAGAAATTTTTACAAGTAGATTATCTGAATTTTTGAAACATTCTATCCCCAACATTCGAAAAACTCAATTAAATCTTTTTTGCGTGCAATAATTTTCTCGTTTTTCTTTTCCTATTTTAATTATATCAATAAGAGGGCTTAAATCACACCAATTT
>CANPBV010000021.1 GCA_947572405.1 uncultured Mycoplasmatota bacterium
TGTCTTAAATATGCCTCTCTTAAATCTGCCTGTCTTAAATATGCCTCTCTTAAATATGCCTCTCTTAAATATGCCTCTCTTAAATCTGCCTGTCTTAAATATGCCTCTCTTAAATCTGCCTCTCTTAAATCTGCCTGTCTTAAATATGCCTCTCTTAAATATGACTGTCTTAAATCTGCCTCTCTTAAATATGACTCGCTTAAATCTGCCTCCTCTAAATCGAATTTTTTTAAATTCAATTTCTGTCTTTTATTATATTGAATATAATTGACAACTGCATTATTAAACTCTAATTTATCCTTATCCCACATATGTATTATCTCTAACATATTAGCAAATACATTCATTTCACAATCCATTGAATTTTTATAGCATATACCTGTATGATACGTCATTCCATCTTGTAACATTAAATCAAATGATTCATTTATAATATCAAATTTGTCCTTCAATCGACTCTTTATAATTTTATACTTTAAAAATTCTAGTATTTCTGGAGATAAAATATCCTTCTTTAGTAATTTCCCTAAAACCCCAGCAAGTTCATGTTTCGATAATTTTATATTTTCATATATAGAATGGAAAATATACTCAGACACAAAATACTCATATATAGTTTTATGTATAAACTCCACGTTAAATTCTGTACTCTCAAACAAATGTTTTATCGGAAATTCTAAAATGCTAATCTTTCCTTCACCAATTTCTAATTCTGGAATACTGGACCTTTCTTTCTGCAATAATAAAGTATTAGATTCAAACATTTCAAATGCAATGTTAGCTAAAAAGTTTAGATACTTTTTTATGTTTTTCGGATCTCTTAAAATTTGATTAGCTTTATCATAGGAAATTCCTTCGCTACAGAATTTATCAAATATTCCTCCCCTTTCAGCAAAAATACGATTATATAGCTCTGACTTAGTAGAATTTCCTTCAATATTTACATCTGACATAATAGCCATATAAAGAATTACGGGTATTCCTAATACTTCTAAATTGGATTCTATCTTTTCCCTTTCTTTTAATTTATTTCCTGTAATTTTTGTATAAAAATTATCTACCTTACCGATATCAAATTGCTGAAGCTCAACTACATTTTCAAAACGTCTTGCATCAATATAGGCTGTTCTTGATGTAATAATGCACTTAAAGTTATCAAACTCTGTTATATTATTTAAAAAAATATCAAGTAATCTATTCCTTTCATGAAGCAATTTAATTTCATCAAAACCATCTATTACTAAAATTTTATTATCTAAATCTGATTTTTTATATCCTAATGTGTTATAAATTGCTTTCAATAATCCTTTTTCTAGTTCTTCAGGTTCCCAATCACGAAACCGTAAGATAAGAACTCTATCATCATCTTTATACCTATTAGCAATCCATGAAGTAATACTTGATTTTCCTATGCCTGGCACACCTGTAATAAGCATAGTTGAGCTTCTATCATATTCTATAAATTTATCAATTATATTATCTAAAGTATCACCATAGGAAAATTCTATGCGGTTAATTTGTTTATGTATTCTATAATCAGGCATTATAAATGAGTCTGCTAAAGTTAAAGGTTTTTCATCATTATCTATATGTAAAAAAAGTCTACTATTCCAATTCTTGATATAATCTTCTTTTTTATTATTTTGAAATTCTTTATTGTTGATAATATTATTATCTTTATTATTACTTTGAATTTTTTCAAGTAATATCTGTAGTATTTGTTGTATTTGAATTAATATCTGAGCATTTTTATCTAATTTATCAGAATTGTTGTTTGTATCCTCAAATAACTTTTGCACTTCTATTTTAGTATCATCAAAAGTATTACTTATTTGTATCAAAAGATCGGTTTCAAATTCTTCACTTCCCTTTTTTAAGGTAAGTAATTCTTTAGCAATAAGAAATAATACTTTTTTAATCTCATTCTCATATTCTATATTATTCTCTTTTAACTCACTATATTTCGACCATAAAAAGTTTTTTAACTGCTCATCATTATACTTATATTCTCTATATATTTCGTCTGTAAGTTCAATCTTAGAAACTAAATCTTTTATTTCAGCTACTACAAAATCACACTTATTATCTGAAATATTTAAAGATAACAAATTTTCTTTAGACAAAACTTTTTCAATCTGAGATTTTCCTTCATAGATAAACTTTACTATTTCAGGTATATAGGTTTCAGAAATACTATCCATAGGAATCTCAATTAGATTTTTAGCTAACTCATTCTCTACCCTATTACTCACTATAGATTTTAAAATAACAGAAACAATTTTAACTGCAACAGACATTTTCCTACTCCTTCCATAGAGCATATCTTTAGTTTAAGGCTAAAGCATAAATAGTACTAAATTATTTCATGTCCTTAGTATATCATATTTTTATTTTTTTCAAATACCAAATAGTTAAATAAGAGAAGTTTATAGCAAAAATTTTAAAAAATAAGATATATTTATATTATCCATTAACTGATATGTTCTATGATGACTAAACAACTTAGATTCTGCCAATTCAAGCACTCCTATATTCAATAGGCTAGATTTAATCTAAGCTTTCAAAGACAGTATAATACTGTTGCACATTATCTATTAGCTCTATGCCCTCTGTAATGTTTAAGGAGTTCTGTCTAATATTATGTCTAAAATATCAATACCTTAATGAAAGTTAAAAATACTTATGGAAAATATAGAATATATTGATATTAAACAGTCTTGTGACATAAATAAGTTTTTCGCTAAGTTTTTTACTAACAAGCCCAGCATTTATAAGTATAGATTTTATCATAAAGAATATAATCATTTTTAGTATATTAGTAATTAAAATATTAATTATAAATGGAGCCTCGTTAGAGGTCCAAAATGGATCTCTTTTAATTAATGGATCTCTTTTAGTAAGCAGTACCGAAATGCACACATTTGTGTACACTTGTCCTAGAAGATTTGGAAAAAATTAGCACATTTGTGTACAAAGTAGTACTTAGGATACATTAAAGCCTTTATCAAATTTAGTAAACCCTATTTCTTCAACTGAAGTATAGTGATTATCCTAATTCCTTCAAACTTCTCATATAAGCACCATGTTTATGAATGGAAGGTAACATTTCCTTGTTTGGTAGCTATACCCCGTTTTAAGGTAGACCTACAATGAGATAAAACCGTGTTATTTGGTCTAATATATCCTAATGCTTTTACAATATCACTTGCTACAAAGTAGGGGTCCCATCAATTTCAGGTGTTTTGATTCTTCAACTTCGGATTTAATAAAGGAATCAACGACAACCCAATGGTTGTGGTTAGGAATCTTCATGTAATCAAGTTCACTATTTTTCTATTACTCCACGATTATTTTCTAAAATCTTATCTATTCTTTTCCACAATAAAGAGTTACATGATAACTAAAAGAGTTTTCCCAGTATGATTTAATGTTCAGATATATCTATCGTGCAGAGTCAAATAATCTATTTCTTAAAACAAGTTCTTTGAAATCACCTATTGTTATATCTAAAATATCAATTCCTAGTACAGATTATTGCTGGACACGATTTGGTGTTGAGTAGTCATGTTTCAATTGTTCAATATGAACATTTGAAAAGCTCAACTATCATGAATAAAACTAAATTCTAAAAGTGAAACGGTTGTATCGTTTGAGTTTTTAAAATCTAACCTCTCTGTTTCCTTCTTTCTGTTACTATAGTAAAGCTGTTAGTAGAAGTTTTACTACTAAATGATAATTAACCTAGAGAATGTATTATACTTACAAAAGATAAGCTTTATGAGTGTTATATGAGCCCACAAAGCCTATTCTTAAATAGATAAAAAGAAAGCAGTATCTCAAATCTATCCTAAGTACTACTTTGTATACAAATGTGATAATTTCTTCCAAATCTTCTAGGACAAATGTACGCAAATGTGTGCATTTCGGTACTGCTTACTAAAAGAGATCAATTAATTAAAAGAGATCAATTTTGCACCTCTAACGAGGTTCCATTTATAATTAATATTTTAATTATTTTTTCTCAATAGGAAAGTAACTATTTTCTAACTCTAAAATATAAAATATATTTTAAAATTCTTTTATTGAGATTTATATTTTACTATTAAAATACTCTTGTGTAACTTGTAACTGTCTTTTTAAGATTTCTTTCTACATATGTGGACGTATTTCTGCTACTCAAAATATGGACAAACATATCCATATCGAGATTTTTCCTGTTTCACTCTATATGCTTTCAACTATCCGAAAATATGTCTACTCGCAGGTTCATGTATAGTCCGCAGGCGTAAATTCCCGACTAGCCATCGGTACATCCTTACAAATGCTTTTTCTATGCTATTTTGTAAGTTGTGCAATCTCTCAAATTAAGGCTTGCATTGTAATCTCTGTCTGCTTCATATCCACACTCACATTTGTAAACTCTGTCAGAAAGTTTCAATTCTTTCTTTATGTTACCGCAACAATGACACAGTTTAGAAGATGGATAAAACCTATCAACGATCCTTAATTCAATTCCGTTTTCTTTGCACTTATTTTCTATTTTTGTTCTAAACTCATAGAAATTTTGTGAAGCAACGGATTTTGCAAGATGTTTGTTCTTCATCATTCCTAAAACATTCAAATCCTCAATGGTAATGTACGACGGCTTGATTTTCACTATCTCATTTATACATTTATTGATATAATCTGTACGAATGTTATCGATTCTTTGATGAAGTTTCTGTACCTTTAAGACTTGTTTTTGAATATTTTGCCGAGTAGTTTCTCCTTTCTTTTCATTTCTGCGTTTCTTTAAGTCCTCGTATTTCCTCGATAGACAACGCTGCTCTCTTTTTAACTGCTTCTCTAATTTTTTCATTTTTGCAGTTTTATTGATATTTTTCTTTGTCGTACCATTGCTTATTACTGCAAATTCTTTTATGCCTAAGTCAATTCCTAACCCAAAATCATTTAATTGTAATTTTTCTGTATCAGGAATTTCCACCAAAACAGACGCATAATATCTACCAGCCTTGCACGATACAGTACCGCTTTTTATCACATACCCCTGCTTTGTTGTTGGAATATATCCTTTTTCTTTTAATTTCACCCAACCGAGAGTTGGAATTTTTATCCTATGACGCTCACAAGCTATAACTACTTTTGCATCTGTTTTAACAAAGTACATTTTTACATCAGATTTATTCTTCTTTTTGAATTTTGGAAATCCGCTTTGATGTTTAAAAAATCTCTTAAAAGCCTTCTCCGCATTCATAATACTTTGTTTTACAGATTTTGAACTGACATCTTTTATCCATGCCTTATCTGGATTTTCTTTCAGGTAAACATTATTTAGCCATTTTGAAAAATCTATGCCAGATACAAACTTCTTTTCTTTTTCATATACTTCCCTATTATGAGCAAGATAGAAATTGTAAATGTATCTACAAGTGCCGATTGTTTGATTTATCTTTTGTATCTGTTCAGGACTTGGGGTTATTTCCGTTTTGTAACTCTTTAACAATTTCCTCGTCCTCCTTTATCTGATTTTTGTATTTCCTTAATCCATATAATCTACAACTAAACACATGTAAGATTGATATAATGTCTTGAACAAGTTCTTCTTTAGGTGAAAGAGTTTCATTATTTACGATAATTATTTTAGTATTGAATTTCTCACAAAATTTTTCAAACCAATCATAACCAAAACGGATGAATCTATCTTTACTTGAAATGACTATTGTTTTTATTTTATTCTCCATAACTTCTTCAAGCAGTGTATTCCACTTTTTACGATTATAATTTAATCCACTTCCAAAATCTTCTATACACTGATTGACAATCATTCCTTTTGCGTTACAAAACTGTTTTAAAAAATCCACTTGATTTTGCAAATCATCTTTTTGATTTCTTGTAGAAACCCTTGCATAAATCACTATATCTCTTATATCATTCTCTGTTTGTATACCTTTAAATTGTAAATACTGGTCATAAGTATAATATCTTCTATCAGTAGGAGTACGATTCGCTTTTAATATCCCATCTCTGTCCTAGCGTTGCAAAGTTTTAACAGACACTCCTAATAATTCAGCAAAATCCTTTGGTTTATAATTTGCGATATTTGACGTGTTCATAAAATTATCTCCTCTCTTTTATGAACACATTATATCGTATATAAACATATTTGTCTATATTTTCAATAACTTAATATTAACTCCTTTCTTATTTCATCAGACCAAACTTTCATTTTCAAATTCTATCTATCTCTTTTAAATATTCTGTGGCTTTTTCATTAGCTGATTTAAAATCAGCAAGAGGTAATATTTCTTCAATATAATCTTTTATTGAAACTTTTTTACTATTAATTTTTATCTCAATTTCGGTTTCTTTTGTCAAATCTCCATGACTTAATTTATCTAAGACAATTACTAATTGGGCCTTTTCTTCATCACCAACTTGATCCAATATCTGTAATAATTCTATAGTTTCTCTAGCTCTTTTGCTACTTCTTTTCTCAATTTCTTTTTTATAATCTTCTTCGTTTTTAAAAATTTTTCCTTCTTTATTAATGAGATTTTTTTGAGATTGCTTTAATAATAACTCATATGCTCTAATCATTAATTCCTTTTGGTAGCCATCGTCCAATTCTGAAAACAATAATACTAATTCTTTTACTTTATCAGGATTAATATTCATGTTATCCCCCTTATAAAACTAGAATTTCAAAGCCTACTCAATTCTAATCTTTATTGATTCCCCAATCATTCTTTCATTAAATAATATTGCTGTATTTGTACCTATCGCCAAAACAATACTACTAAATTCCAATTTTAATATAGAGATTGAAAAATCAATCCCTATATTAATCATTATAATGTCCTTTATAAGATTTTACAATTATTTGATTATCAAAAATTTCGTAGACTAAACGATTAGATTCATTTATTGTTCTACTAAATGATCCATTTAATCATTGATGAAATTAAGGATTCTTTTCTGCCAGCATGTCAAATTCCTCCTTTCGCTCTCCATTGATAAATTTTGCCCATAACAGGATGTCATTGAGAGAACTTTTTATAATATTGTTCTGTTTCTTCTTGATTCAATGCAAAGAGTTTCTGAAGCTTGATAAGGATTCGTTCTTTAGAAATACCTTCTTCTAAATTATCAAGAATGATTGCTTCAATCGCTTCCATTCGTCCCTGCTCTCTGCCTTCTTCTCTTGCCTCCAATATGCTCTGGTTATAATCCCTTACTGCTTTTTCTCTGGCTTCATATTCTAACCGTTTCTGCTTATCTTGACTGATGAGCTGAAGGTGCTGATAAGCACTTTCAATATAAGGATTCTTTTCTGCCAGCATGTCAAACTCCTCCTTTTTCTCCGCATTGATAAATTTTGCCCATAACAGGATATCACTGCTTCCATCTATCAACTCCTCCGGCAGTTTCGGCAGCTCCAAAACATGAAACTCCATCTTATCCGTATAAATGGTATAACGGGTATCTTCCCGAATGTGAAAACTGGAATAAAAATTCTCATCATCTGTAAATAATATAAAATCCAATATACTAATCCCTACACATTTCTTAAATACATGATAGTCCTGCCCTGCTTCAATTTGCTCGATATACATCTTAGAAGGATAAAATAAAGAACGGTCTGCCCATACCCTTAAAGGAGAAAGTTGGATTTCAATATCAATTTCCGTGTTATTGTTCATCAGGATTCTGATATCAAGAATCCCTTGCTTTTCATCTTCATGGAGTTTTCTTAAATTGGTATTCAAGATAGTAGTTTCTTTGATATCTGATGGGTTTAAGTTCAGTACAGCAGAAAGAAAACCGACCCTTGCCCGTTCATTCATCATAATTTCTTTAAATGCGAAATCAATTTTAGGTTTCATTAAAAAATCGTTCATAAAATCCCCCTTTATACTGCTTGACGGTTTCTGTCATTTTTTTGTATATGATTTCTTTATCTCCTTCCTTGCCAAGCATGATAATTAAATACTTTATTTTCCTTACGAGATACAATTACTGGTTCTCCATTAAACACCATATCAAAATGTTTTTTGATATTTGCTTTTATATCCATCGGATTTGTTGCAATCATAGCATACTTCTTTCTGTACCTAAAATCGTACTGTTTATAGTAGTTATATTATGCGATAATTGTTATATGTTAGTCAACAAAATTATGCTCTCTTTATTTACTCTTTTATCTGTTTTAATTTTCTTCTAGCAGTTCTTCGATTATTTCGCTTATATTTTCTCCATCCTTTATGATTATGAGTCCAGCAAGCATATTTTCTATCAAACTTATCTTCATATGATAATTGTTTCCAGAATCCTTTTCTCATAAAATTACTCCCCTGTTATACTACTTAAAAACCAAATTTTAATACAAATTTATTTATTTTCACTCAATAAAATTTCTTGCAATTGTTGATTAATAGCTAATTCAAAACACTGCTTAGTTTCTTCATAACATCTTATATAATTAACAACTGCCCCATCATAATCAATAGTTCTATATGATTTAACATTTTCATCTACTATCCATATGTAACAATTTTCCTTTCTTTGATATAGTTCTTTTAAATGCTTGTCCCTATCGGCCCATAATTCTTTATTAACTAACGAATATGCTATTTCATACTTTTGTTTAAGAAGCCAAGAAATTTCATTTAAACGAGTTGTAATTTCTGTACTGCTCAATTCCATATCTCTATCTTGAAAAAAATCTCAAATGACATTGAAATATTAATCCAATCTTGTAATATAGAATGTAATTCTTTATGCCTATATTGGATTAACAAATTCTGCTGTCGATCTTTTTCTATTTTTTTTAAGTGAATTATTATTCAATATTGCTATTATAAAGTTTCCAATAGAAGTAACAACAGCAGCAAATACTGCACTACTAATTAATTTTGATATCTGTGCGAAAGTAATCTTGCAATTTTGATAAATGTTTCTTCTTTGTTTCTAAATTCATGTTCCATTATTTCTCTCATTATATTTCCTCCGTAATATGACTAATGGACTGGCAAAACCAATCCACCAATCATATGTTATATATTCCTCTTTACATTCAACACATTCATCAATGCTTCTTGTAATACCCTTGAAACATTAATTCCGGCATGTTCAGCTTCATAATTTAGCCAACTAGGAAGTGCAATATTTCTCCTGACAGTTTTTGTATCAACCTTTTTTCTATACTCAGAAAAGTCAACATCTACATATGTTAAAACACCTTTAGAAAAATCAATATCCTCTGTATCCTGTTGTACTTTTTCAATAGCAACATTTTGATCTGAAGGCATAGGAAGTTCTTCATTATTATCCTCCATTGAAATTCCAGCCAGTCCAATAGCATCTCTCGCCATATCAATAGCATCTGCAAAAGTATCCCCTTCAGTAAAAACTCCCATATCAGGGACACATACCAAAAAAGAATGTTCTGATCCATCATTTGTATTTACTATAAATGTTGGATAAACTTGTTTCACATCAATCACTCCTTATAATAACTTCCATTTTCTAAGTATCATTCTTGCCAGGTTTTCATTGACCTCTTTATGCCTTAGGATCTTTTCTATATCACTACCTCTTCTGTATATATCATGATTTCCACCATGTCTTTCAAAAGAAAACCCTGCATCTTCAAGTTTCTTAATTAAATCTCTCTGTTTCATTAGTGTCCCTCTCTGGATTTATATTATACACACTAATTACACAATAGCCAATGTGTTTATACACAACTTTTACACAATGAAATCAATCTTTTAAATAAATTGCACGTTATATCTAATAATTCTACTTTAATCAAACAAAAGCTCTTTATAGCTTCATAATATGTCTAATATAGGTTAAAAATTTAACTCTATTACGTGTAAATTATTCTATTTATTTTACTTTAATCTTAAAACAAATTCCAACCAAAATTTCTATAGCAATTATCACCAATATCTTATAAAGAGATATCTCCCAAATAACTCCAATAGTAATCGCTATTATACTCATAATAATTACTATTGACAATTTTTCGACTGTAAACTTATTCTCAGAATTATGAATATATTCTTTTCCATTTTTATTTTCATATAGTTTCTCGTTTATTTTTTTATCTAAAATTTCTAATTCATACTTTGTTTGATAAACTTTATTCATGCGTATATCAAATAGTGAATATACTGGTAGAAATGGTATAAAAAATACTGACATAACAACGAACCAAAGAAAAATAATTAAGCTATCAAACATAATATGTATACTTATGATTCTACCTAAATTTTCATAACTTATTGGTAGAGACCACATTTTTTGAAATAGTTCAGCAAAATTAGGGAATGTTTCAAAATTTTTAAATACCAAATTAACTAGCAACCCCCAAATTATAGTTATTAATATCGGAAAATGCAATATATTTCTTCTGTCAATATATGATTGTAATTTATATCTTCGTATCATCATATCATTTTCACAAACTTTTTCTTCCTTATAAAATTCATCAATTTTCTTCTGTGATTCTAAATTTAATTCATATAAATCATATACTTTTATATTTCTTATATTTTTTAAAGTTTTATCTAATTCCTTGTATGGAGTCATTTTATCACTTTACCTTTATTTTTACGTTTCTGTAACCTAAAATCACCCTTTTATACTTTTTAAAAGCTCTAATCTTCTAATAAACATATCATAATATTGAGGCAAATTTATAAACACCTCTTTTTTTATTTCTCTATTTTGATTAAGCCCTATCGTTTTCACTGCCTCTATAGCGGCTTGCTTTTGCGTAGCTCTTATTCCAAATAAAGTTTGACAGTTTGCACCCTCTAACGAATCATATTGGTTAAATGCTTGATTAAAGTCCATTAATTTATGAATACATTCTGGCTTGTTGTTAGAATTATTAACCAAAACCCCCCAATTTCCCCAGTGTCTATCTGTATTTCCCACAAGATAGTCAATAATATTCATCATATAATAATTATGCTTGTCAAGTTTTTTAATATATTTTTGGATATCTCTATCATGATTCTGACAATAAATCTCAAAAGCCTCTATAGAAACTATGGAATAGTCTTTTGATGTAATATTATCACTTACTGTAACCTTTTCTCCACCAAAATAACTTTCCTCATATAAGACTTGTGAAATATCAAAACATCTACAAATCTGACTTGCTAATAATTCTCTGTTTACAGCATCATCTCCCCCATCTTTTAACAGTCTAAAGCCATTTGAGACTCTTTGCCATGCTTTAGGGAAACACCCATTTGTTGATAAGTCCTTAGCTAAATATTCATTTTGTACGGTATATTGTTTTCCTTTTAATGCAATATCTATAAATGAGTTATTGAGATGGTTCTCATATAGATTTATTTCATTAAACGAAATGTGTTCCTTTTTACGTTTTACCCAAAAAACATCAGTCAAGGAAGCACAGCGATAGGATAAAGCGATTTTTGCCCGTTCTCTATCGGTTACTGCCTGTGTCATTCCAATACTATTTAATATTTCTTTTGCATATTTTCTATCTAATGTCAAAACTCTAGTAGCACACCAGTAATAAAAATTTGTAATATTATTTACCAAGGAATCTATATCTTCTAATTCTTCCAAATATAAATTGTAAGGCATAAAAGATTTACAATATATTTTACAATGTCCTGCTTCATTGATTACAGCAACTTTTCTATCTTTATGCATTACTATATATACTTCTTTTTGCATAAAACTCCCCCCAATTTATTCGGTCCTTTCTAAATTTCTTTTATCCTTCCATTTTCTACTGTTAAGAATCATATTGCGATATTCCTCATAGTCTTTAAATCTGGTATACCTTCCATTATATACATCAAAACATTGTTCGCCATTAGCCAATTCATATTCATTAGCTGATATAAGAATATAGATTTCCTTATCATTATTATACTGAATAATTGTATGAAACAATTCTTCTTTCAGATCTACTATATTATCTACACTCATTCCACTATCAACAGCATCTAATAAAATCCATCGTTCTTCTAATAATTCAATAGTCTGCTTTTCCCTATCCTGGTCTTTAAAGATTTCTGCAAATACATTATTCCTTTTATTATAAATACCCGTTTTAACAAAAATTCCTATTTTCTCCGCAAGATTGCAGATATTTAATATGATATTCTCCCCTTCTGAGGAATTCATACTTTGAGCAATAAAACTAAAGTCTCCAGAAAATACTTTTTCTGAACGTGCTTGTGACCCACCCTCATATAAGTTGTCAAAATATAATACAGGAATATTTTCCTTCTTCAGTGATTCTTTTATGTTTTTTAATAATGTAGATTTTCCAATCCCGTTACATCCTACTAACACTGTTACTCCTGGTCTAATTTCTATTATTCTCTTTTTATATAAATTCAGTCCACAATCATAAGGATCTTTCCATAGTTTAAATTTTCTACTCATCTCTTTACCTTTCCTATTATATCATATAATTTTCTGATATTACAATAAATTCCATAGACATTCTCTAAAACTTTATACCTTTTACTATTTTCATATTCAGATTTACATAACCAGTAAATTTTCCTATAGCAATCACTCCTTTTACATTTGCTTTAATTTATTTCCTATTCCATAACTGCCATTTGCATAAGTATTAATTGTAATATTTGATGACTTATGACCAAGCATCTGCTGTGTAAAAGCTATTCCACATTCTTTAACCATTACTGTAGCATACCAATGGCGAATCATGTGACATGACATTCCATCTCCATAAATTTTAAATATAGACTGAATATTATACTCGCTTAGCCTGTTTCCATTTTTATTAACGAAAACAGCATCTTCATCTATATTTTTCAAACTGTTTCTATACTCTAACCATTCTTTAATTGCGCTTTTTGCATTACCTGTTAAATATACCCTCCTTGCTTCTCGATCACGATACTTTCCTTTACCAATAATGTTAATATAAGGCATATCCTCATCAAGATATAAGTCACTAATATTTAATCCAGCTAATTCTGATTCTCGTAATCCAGTGCCCTTCAATACTCTAAGGATAATAAGATTTCTTACTTTTATAAATTCATCATTCTTTTTCATGATTTTTTCTTCCATATTTTTTAATTGAATATCCGAGGGAAGTTTTTTAATAAGATTGTTATTAGAAGAAATTCCTTTATAAGAAACATCTGCTATAATATTTTCTTTAACAGGACATCTCTTTGTACGTTTTAGATATTTCCAAAAGCTACTAAATATATTTTTTCGTGTTTCAAGAGTTGTGGGAGATATTCCCAACTGTTCTTTTTGCCTTAAATACATAGTCACATCTTCAGATTCTATATTAAAGAAGTCATCAGGCACAATTTCTGAAATACTATTCTTAATAATAATTTTATTTTCCATTAACCAAACCAATAAATCTTTAATAGCAATATAGTAATTTATTGCACCAGCTTTACTCTCAATATTGATAAAATACCTCTCAATAAATTCCGGCACATTATCTGTATCAAATTTTCTCTGTAATTTTTCTGCATTTTTCTTCTGAACCTCATCTTTATAACACATAGATAATTTCCTCCACCATCTTAAAAATAAAAGACATTAACAAGTCTCTTGCTAATGTCTTCTAAATATAC
Organism: uncultured Mycoplasmatota bacterium; assembly: GCA_947572405.1. GTDB lineage: Bacteria > Bacillota_I > Bacilli_A > RF39 > UBA660 > MGBC102946. Next base: position 13,632 of record CANPBV010000021.1, read on the forward strand.
TTATTAAGTACTTCAATAGTAATATCTACAAAATATATAATATTACATTTGTTATTATTCTCCTCCATATAATATTTTAATATTATAATTCAATTTATAATCTCCATATCTGTTATTTTTTATTTAACCAGTCGCCCTCTTTCTCAAAATAAATAGCTCTGCTGCTTTCTTTGATTGGATTTGTTATATCAATCCCAAACTTTAAGAATAGATACGGAAGGCAATCCATCTTTTCCTTATTTCTGACTTTAAATCTTGTCCAAGTAATCTTACCTTTTCTAAATAATGATATTTCCATTTGCTCACCTATTCGCTTTATATTCTCTTTCCGCATACGGAGTGTCCAAATATTTCTCAATAATTCTTTGCTCGTCCAGTAATTTTTGTAATCGTTTTAAAAATGCCGTATTTTCTACATCAATACTAAACTTATATATTTTTTTCCAAAGATTCTTTCGGTCTTTTTCTCTGCGATGTTCCTTTAATCCTTTTTGCCAAGCACATGACAATTTGTTACGCTCCTGTTTATTTTTGCAATGTCAGAAAATTTGGATTGAGGCATGTGACCATTTTTAAAAATATCATCTTCTCATAGATTTTACTATTTACCATGCTTTTCCCCTCTCAATTCTTTCGGAAATTCCTGTATCAGCGGTTCTCCCCATATATCCGTAAGACTGGATTTCATAAAGATAGGTATTTCTGCTTTTCTGCACCCATTCACAATATCCTCAATCCACTTTCTTTCTGGTACAACTTTATCTTTTCTCCGTCCGGTTTCTGCTCCGATAATTACCCAATCAACCCCTCTAATGTGAATTTCTTTAAATGGCTCTAATAATGGTTCAATACTAATAAAAGTTTTGATTGAATGATGTGTCGTAAAATCACATTTATTCCCCATTGGACCAGTCTGTGACCACCCAAACCACATATTAGGCGGCATATATCGGTCAAGTATCTTTTCATACCTCTTTGGATTTTTCGTAAGAAAGAGATAATTGTGTTGTGGTGCTTTCTCGCAAGTATCAAATACTTCATCAATCCAGCTTTCTGGCACCCATGAACCGAACAAATCCGCCATAGAGCAGACAAAAATATTTCTGCCTTTCTTTTCTATGTAGTCATTTAGGCGATATCTATGAAATGTTGGCATAAATTCGTATGGATATGGATTTATCTTTCCGTCAAGACTTCTCCTGTATGACTCGTCCAATTCGTAAATATTACCATTAAAGTTTCCTATTTTTACTCCGCCAAATCTCTGTGCTATTTTTCTTGCATAGCAGTATTCGCACCCATGCAGACAGCCCACTACTGGGTTCCATGTAGAATCAAAAGTTGATATTTTTGTTTTAAGCATTTTTCTTCCACCTCCACGTTTTTCCTTTTTGATTATGACCACGAATATATTTTCTGTCTCTTCCTTTTTCGTCTGGTGTCTCAAGTATATTGCCGCATCCACATGCGCAATATATCAATCTGCGTTCTTTTCTGATTGATTGTGCATATCTATTAAGTGCTTTTGTTCCTCTTTCTATTTCATCTTTTGATAGTGGAGTTTTTCTTGCACTTCTGTGTCTTATTGTAGTATCCGATATTGGCAAGTGTTTCCATTTATTCCCTCTAACAATTTCAAGTATTGTACTTTTACTTACTCCGTACTCATTACTTAAGTCTGTTGAAGATTTATCTTTAGAGTACTTTTCTCTTATTTCCATCACCTGAATATTGGTTAATTTATGACTTTTGCTTCTCTCACCATAAGGAATGCCTCCGTTTCTTCTTTTATCTTCAACATTTTCTAGTCGCGTCCCCCAGCATAGATTTTCTAATCTATTATCATTTGAAATATCGTTAAGATGTCGGCATTCTTCTCCATTGAAAGGTTCCCTATCCCACGCTAACAAAACTGCTTTGTGAACCCACATCTTTTTCATAATTCCATCTTTATAAAGAAAAACATATAGATGTCCATCTTTTGATACAATATTGTTCATAATGATAGGATTATTTTTCTTTGTTGATAAAATCATTCCATCTTTTGATGCCCAGTAATTATCATATCCAGGTATATTTTTCCATAAAGCGACGTTCCATTCTATTTTTGTTCTATCCATATGTTTCCTCCGACATTTGATAATAGCCACTTCCTATCATCTCAATCATAAATGCTGATTCATAATTTCCCATTGTGCTTGCTGCGCCTGTTCAATATCTCACAGTTTTCAGAGTCACAAGCGCAATGGTTTAAGCAACAATATTCCCCTCGCTCTGTATCTTCCACGAAATCACAATCTATTCTGATTCCCATATCCTCACCTTTGCTTTCTGCTTTGGAGTCAGCTTATCCATTCAACCACCGCCCATACGCTCACCGATTTCATTCTCTGAAATCAACTGATTTATAGATACCCTCCATTCATCTAGGTAAATTCTCAATCCTTCATCAAAATCAAAAGATACATATATCTAAATCATCATAACCCTTAAAAATACCCGTCTTTTTAAGGTTTTTGTGATACACCTTTTCTCCTAATTTAAACATTTTCTCGCCTGCGCTTTCTATATTTACTGTTTTCATTTAATGCTGTCAGATTTTACAATATCATTCACGTCTGTTTATAGTCTGCTGGATGTTCCTAGTTTCTTCAATGCAGCTTCAGCTTCTTCTCTGGTGAGGAAAATCGTTTTACCGAAATCAAAGAACTTAAAATATCCTTTTGTATAATCTGTTTCTGCATATACATTCCAGATTTCATGCACTCCCTTATGATTTCTGATTGCCCCACATGATTCAACACAACCAACTTTCATTTTAATTATTAGTGGTTCTTTATTCTTTAAAATACATAAATGATATATAGTATCCCCCACCGTACAAGGCAGTTTCAGCAATTTCCCTTGTTCCTCTAAGTCCTCGTAATTTCTCAACCTCTCATAAATTGCGACATAACTAGGCAATTTATTACTATCATCAAATCCAATTCTAAAATCTTTATCTGTTATCCTATCCATATTTTCCTCCACAATTCCCCAAAATCTAATCTGTCTGAATAACCTCGAAATCGTTAATATCTTCCACGTCCTCAATTTCCACGAACATATTCATTAATCACAACCCAAACAGTGAAACTCATTTTTACTTCCACTTTTTTCTTTAGTCCCATGTTCTCTCCTTAAAACAAACTTCATAACTCATTCCAGTTTCCACCAAAATCTTATCAATATTGCTTTTCTGAATATCTGTCTTTCCATGTAGAATCCGGTGCATGGTAGAAGGCTGTATGCCGCACTGCCTTGCAAACTCACGTAGACTTAATTCATGGCGTATCATATATAATTCTAAGTTTGGATATTTACACTGCTGAAAAGTACACTGTTTTCCGCTGATTGACTTATTCATAATTCTCCTTAAATCATGCGATTAAACCTATTTATGCCACTCCTGACTGTTACTAATACTTTGACGGCAGAATGATTTTGTTCATAAGCCTTGCACTTTCCATGTAATCACCCATTCTTCCATGAGTGGCTTGATTCATGGCATTAAACATCATTCTAATCCTTGCAAGTGCGATTTCTGCATCATGTTTTCTTTTCTCTGCCTTTGCTTTTCTGTATTCTTCTAACCGCTGTTTCTGTTCGTCTGTCAGAGAATTATACCAATCATCATATAGTTTCCGCTTATAAAGCTGTATCATATCAATTCCGTTGATACAATACCACTTTCTGCGCTTTAATTCTGCATACCAAGCCATTTTTGAATTTCTCCTTTATCTATATTATCAGTCCCATTTAATCACCATTTAGAATATCATGTATTGTTAAAATGAAATACTCTTTACCTTTTTCCGATCCCCATTCTTCCTTGCCTGTGCCGACAGAAAGTGTACATTTCGCAATGAATGAGGGAGAATCTTTACTGTAACCATTGCGGAATATAACCTTAAATTCCTTGCAATTCTGGAATTTTGATACATAGTTCAAAAGGACATTATTCATTGGAATTTCGCTTTTGGGAAATAAAACATTGGTAAACCTTGTTTCGTAATATGGTTTAAT
>CANPBV010000022.1 GCA_947572405.1 uncultured Mycoplasmatota bacterium
GTATCGCCTACAATTGTCCTTATAAAAATTGTCTAAAAAAGTGTTGACAATCCACCCATTATCTCACTTATTGCCAATATTGAGCCATCTTCATTAATATATACAATTACTGTGTCGTGTACATTATTTGTGTCTGTTCCTCTAAATGCTACTCTATAGCCTTTATCCTTACCACCATTCATATAATAATCATTTAAGCCATCATCATATGCTATTTCATTTATACTTTCAACACCAACTTTTTCCAATGTCTCTTTAATTACTTGTGCTTGTTCTTCATTAACACCCATCTTGTCTTCAATTATATGTGCATCATCATATAACACAGAGCATAATATACCTATAAAGCCTACAACTAAAATAATACAAATAAATGTCTTTAAAAATTTTCCTTTTTTATTCTTCTTTGCTTGCTTACTACAATTATCACATATTTCTTTATCTGCACTTATTTCACATTTACAATACTTACATTGCTTAATTTTTTTTCTTTCTATATTTTCTTCATTATTACTATTACTTATTTCTCTCATAACACTTTCATTATGTTGCTTAACATCATGTGCACCCTCTAAAAATTTTTGTAACATACTATTATTTAATTGCAACATACTTTGTGTGCCATCTTTAAAATAAACTTTTAATTTAACACCACCATCACTTGCTAACAACCCAACAGCAGCACCAGCAGTACCACCAATTAATAAACCTTTACCAATGTTCTTTGCTGTCTTCTCTCTGTCTAAATCAATTATTTCATAACTCTCTAATGTCTCACTTGTCAAAAATACTTTCATTTTGCTATCAACTTTAATATACAATAAATTCCTTTGTATCTTATTCTTCCAATCATTAATAGTCTTAATAGCAACACTCTTACCTAAATATTCTCCTGCAATAACTTTGTTCATATTCATACTTTACCACTCCTTACAATATTATTAAAAGTCATATCAAAATTATTTACAATAATATTATATATTAAATAAAATCAAAAATAAATACTATTTTAAATTATTTTCATATAATTAATTTTACTATCACTAATACTTATATTATTTAAAATTATATTAGAGGGTGATACTATATGAATAATATTAAAAATCTACGAACTAAAAAGAACATACTTCAAACTAAATTAGCACAAGACCTACATCTAACCCAAGAGACTATAAGTTCATATGAAACAGAGCGAGTAACACCAAGTGCTGACATCTTAATTAAACTTGCTGACTACTTTAATACTAATATTGACTACTTACTTTGTCGTACATCTTATGACTTGCCTGTTGCTGACCTAAAGCCAAATAACATAACTGACAGTCAATTTCAACTACTAACTAAAATCAACAAATTATCTACTAAAGACCAAGCACTAGCTAATGCTTATATTACTGCTTTACTTGACAAGTCTAATTCCTAATTTTTTAACCTATTGCACTTTCATAGTGCCTTTTTTATTTCCTTACGCCATAATTTATATTACTTTAAATAAAATGTCTTTAGCGTCTAAAATGCATTGTCGTGTCAAATTAACTAAAATCGTGCAAAAATTTCGTTCTAATACCATCAAATAAATACCTTTATTTTGCTATAACCCCCATACTTAAAAACTTATACTAATTTTAACAACTCTCTTCGTTCATTGTGCTACCTACAATATCAATACCTTTCTAATTATTCCTTTTACCCATTTATACCACTATATAATCATTTATATAATATATTACCAATAAATTTATACCCACTAAAATTATAATATTCATTTTTAATATTTATTTTATTATATTTTTTAAATAATATATTATAATTTTTTTAATGCCCTTATTATAAATTACTATATATATATTATATGTGTGTCTTTTTGTTACTCCTTATCTCAATTATTCCCCTAAAAATAAGTCTATTTCATCAATATCATTACCTAATATTGTCTGTAAATTGAACCATTTTTCTCTCTTTCCAAACTTTTTATTATGCTCTCTATTATCTACAAACTCTAAAAACTCTTTAACTATTTCCTTATCTTTTTTTTCTGTCAAACTATAATAAAAGTCTTCTATTTCTTTAAACTTACTTTTTGCTTTTTCTAAATCTCTTAAAAGCCTTTCCTCTGAACCATGCTTAAAATATTTTCTATATGCTTTTCTTTTTTTATCTTCTAATTTCATATACTCTTTAAAATAATCATTTAAACTATACTTAATATCCTCATCATTTCCAAAATTATAATTACAAAATAACCTTGCTGAGCTTTGCTCTATAAAATACTTTGCCATATTTATATTACAATATTTCCTATACACTTTCTTTTTAAAGTCTTCCTCATCAAAGTCTTCATAATCATAAATATTTTCAACCTTTATCCAATTCCTATCTACATAATTTTTTATTGCTTTTCTAAATGAATCGCAAGGCTTACTAACTACTAAAATATGTATGTGCCAGTCTGTCTTAAACTCTCCTTTATAAACTTTATCTATAATTACATCATTATATACTAATTCATATTTACCATCTATACATCTTAATCTACTTGCATCTCTTTTTGTCTCACTTACAACTATCATTGCTTGTGCCATCCAACCCTTATGTGCTTTTCTTTTACATACATCATAAATAAACTGCTTTAAATTTTTTGCATATTTATATGCTTCCTCAAAACTTTCAAACTTTTTATTTATTTCCATTTGTCCTATACCTAATTTTGCCTTTGCCATATTTAACAACTCCTTATCTCTTCTAATAGTCTACAAAATTGCTTAATGCTTATTTGCATACTCCTATCATATAAAAATAAATTGTCCTTATCATAATACAGCAACAACAAATTTTTTCCATTTACTGCTATTTCAATTCTATGTGCTTCCATTAAACTAATATTAGTGCCTTTAATGTCTAATATTCTTCCACCAATAAATTCACATTTTGCATTATTAAAATTACAAATTGTCTTCAATTTCTTTTCAAAATCTAAATCTCTTATTAAATCTTTTACTTTAAATTCCATTAATCTTCACCATTTTTAATGCAAACAAAAATCATTATAAACCCTTAATTTATAATGACTCTCTATCTAAAGTACAAAAATTTTGTACGTTCCGATTAATGGAGGGCCTAGTCGGATTTGAACCAACGATCAGGGAGTTGCAGTCCCACGCCTTACCACTTGGCTATAGACCCATGTATAGATACATATTTATTGTACCGAAATAAAAGAAAATTGTCAATTAAATTTGTTATTTCTATTTTATTTTATGTAAAACAAACAAAAAGGTTAACGAAAATAGTAGAAAAACATTATTATTGGAAAATATCCAGATGATTATAAAAAATACCAGTAGTTTTTTGGGTTTGACATTAGGTATTAAAATTATGATACAAAAATCGTCTGTGAACTTTATAGTAATGTAGCAATCGTACTTAGAAATATAGAGGCTAGAAATTTTATTATTTTAAATGTTTTAGTAGAACAAATGTATATGAGAAAATATTTCTATTATAAATTAAACAATCTCTTTTTGCCTTACCTCATTATCAATAATCCATTTAATATCTTCGATTGACTTATCAATATTGAACCTTCCATTTCCAACTGGATAATAAACAGAATAGAATTTATAGGAAAACCCTCCTATTTTTTTTATAAAACATTGTTTTCTTACTTGTGAAACGGAAACTTTTTGATCAAGAACAATAGAGCTAACCTGATTTCCAAATAGAATAATAACTTTTGGATGGATAATTTCAATCTCCTTTTTTAGCAAGGAAAGGTACTCTTTATAAACCGAATCTGGCAGAGGTCTAGCATCAACTTGTGTACATTTTCCAAGATTGGTGATAAAAAACTTATGTTTTTTTACATCCTTATAAACTTCAAGTGCGAAATCCTCAGTCCATTCACGACCTTTTAAACAGTTGATTTTTTTGTAGGTATTTGGGCTAATTAAATTGAGGGTTTCAAATAAATCCCATATATTTTTCGTCCCAATCCATGGAGATTTTATTCCTTTCCAATCTTTGGAGGAGGCAATATTTTTTCCTGTTGGATTCATAAATACAAAGCAGATGTCTGGATTTTCTTCACAACCACCATTATAAATGGAATCTAATTCCCTAGCGCCATATGTTTTTTGAAGCTTATCATATTTTTTATTTAAATCAGTAATTGTCATAAATGTTTTTCCTTTCTAGATAATAAAATTAAAAACCAGATCCAATCATTCTTGTCGCTTTATTTTAAAAATCGATTCTTTTTCCCCTGTTAGTGCAGACTTCAATTTACGTAAGGCTTCTATTACTTAGATAGAGTCTTTCTTCTACCATATTACTGTTCTTATGTGTAAATAATCCATTGAAACGATATTTTGTGTACAGACTTTTCCATTTACTGTAGTGAAACTATATAGAGAGTGCTCAGAAAGAAAACTGTTTTCTATTATATGTTCTAACATGGGCTCCCGATCGTCTATTTTTAGAGATTCTATTAAGGGAAGGGTCTTCATTTAAAATAAAAGCATTTTCATTTTGTATCACAATTTCGATAGGGGAGGTTATGAATTGATCTGGCTCAATATTGACCTGAATATCGCTAGAAGAATAATAGTCTAAGTCTAAGTTTTCACAAAAGATTTGCATAATATTTATATACTTGGTTGCTCACAATAACTTGATAGTATACCTCATTTCAGATTATAGCACATTATTGATTATTCTGAATTACAAAATGAGACAAAATCGCAAAAATTTACAATTGTACTTTATGGGAGATTGTAAAAAATATGAAAACTTTATTGACAAGAATTGGGCAAAAACATATAATGTTGTAAGTTGCCTAACAAATAGGGGGAGAAATATGAAACATTCAGTATTATTTCAAATCAAATTATTGCAGAATTTAATTGTCAGAAATATTTGTAGTGATATGAAAAGACATAATATTGTATCTCCACCCTCCCAAATACAAGCTTCTATTATTGGCTATTTAATTAGAAATGAAGAGAAAGAAACCTATCAAAAAGACTTAGAAGGAGTCTTTAAACTTAGAAGATCTACTATTTCTGGTATTTTAAAGACATTAGAAAAAAATCATCTGATTAGACGAATAGATTCAAAAGAAGATGCTAGGGTGAAAAAAATTATCTTGACAGAAGAAGCAAATAAATTATATAAAGGTGCTGATCAATATTTAGAACAATTAGAAAAAAAGATAATAGCCAACATTAAAGAGGAGGATTTAGAAATATTTTGTAACATATTAGAAAAAATGCAGCAAAATATTGAAATTAAATAAGGGTTAGGGAACCATAATGTAGAAATTTTATATGAAGAAAGGAAAGAGACATGATAAAACTATTAAAAAATATTACAAAAAGAGAATGGATGATTGCATTTATTTCTTTTGTGTTAATTTTTGTACAAGTTTGGTTAGAACTAAAAATGCCTGATTATATGTCACAAATAACAGTACTTGTCCAAACCGAAGGAAGCAAAATGAGTGATATCATCTTAAATGGTGGCTATATGTTATTATGTGCATTTGGAAGTCTTGTATCCGCTATTTTCGTGGGTTATTTAATCGCAAATATTTCAGCAACATTCTCTAGAAGAACTAGAAAAAAATTATTTGATAAAGTAGAAAGTTTATCGACTCATGAGGTGAAGCAGTTTTCTACAAGTAGTTTAATTACAAGAACGACAAATGATATTACACAAGTAGAAATGCTTGTTGGTATGGGATTACAACTTATGATAAAAGCACCTATTACAGCCATATGGGCAGTAACTAAAATATTAAATAAAAGCTGGCAATGGAGTACAATTACAGCCGTTGCCGTTGTGATTCTTTTAGGAGTGATCGCTTGTCTAGTTGTGATTGTTATGCCTAGATTTAAAATTGTCCAAAAATTGACAGATAAGCTAAATGGTGTAACAAGAGAAAACCTAACTGGTATTCGAGTTGTAAGAGCATTTAATGCCGAGGAGTATCAAGAAAAAAAATTCCAAGAAGTCAATCATAAACTTACAAATCAACAATTATTTAACCAAAAAACATTTGCCATTATGAGTCCGACCATGTATATGGTGATGTATGGACTCGCCTTGGCTATTTACTTTGCAGGTGCCTATTTGATCAAAGATAGTTTAATGGCAAATAAGCTTACTTTATTTGGAGATATGGTAGTATTTTCTTCTTATGCAATGCAAGTTATAATGTCCTTTTTAATGCTTGCTATGATATTTATGATGTTGCCAAGAGCACAAGTTTCAGCAAAACGTATTAATGAAGTTTTAGATACAGATGTTAGTATAAAAGAGGGAAACTTTGATAGAGAAACGGAAGAAACAGGAACAGTAGAATTCAAACATGTATCATTTAAATATCCAGATGCTGAGGAATATCTTTTACGGGATATATCCTTTAAAGCCGAAAAAGGGGATACAATAGCTTTTATTGGTTCGACTGGTAGTGGAAAGTCAACATTAATCAATCTTGTTCCTCGATTTTATGATGTAACAGATGGAGAAGTTTTAGTAGACGGAATTAACGTAAAAGAATATAAAGGGGAAGCATTACATAATAAACTAGGCTATGTTCCACAAAAGGCGGTTATGTTTAATGGAACTGTTCATTCTAATGTTTCTTATGGAGACAATGGAAAAGAAATCACAGAAGAGAAAGTAAAAGAGGCAATTAGAGTTGCTCAAGCAACTGAATTTGTAGAAAAAATGGATCATGGATATGAAACTCATATTGCACAAGGTGGAACAAATGTATCGGGTGGACAAAAGCAAAGATTAGCAATTGCTAGAGCGATTGCTAGAGATCCAGAAATTTATATCTTTGATGATTCTTTTTCTGCCCTTGATTATAAAACAGATGCCATATTAAGGCGTGAACTTAAAAAATATACGAAAAATGCAACTAGTTTAATTGTAGCCCAGAGAATTGGAACCATTATGAACGCAGATAAAATTATCGTATTGGATAATGGGGAATGTGTAGGAATGGGTACCCATAAAGAACTACTTAAAACATGTGAAGTATATAAACAAATTGCTTCATCACAACTTGGAGAGGAGGAATTAAAGAATGCATAACGAAAAAACTTCTAAAAAAGGACCTATACCAGGACCAAATACGGACTCTGAAAAAGCCAAAAATTTTAAAAGCGCAATTATGCGTTTATTAAAAGAATTAAAAGGTTTTCAAATTTTGATTACAGTTTCGCTAGTTTTGGCAGCTTTAGGAGCAGTCCTTTCCATTTTAGCGCCTGATCATTTAAAAAATTTGACAGATGAAATTCAAAATGGTTTGATTGTAAATAAAAAAAATATGGAAGTTGTAACAGAAAAAATAATGTCCAATTTAGAAGAAGAAAAGATAAATAACATCATTCCAAAAATGTTATCCATAGATATGAGTTCAGAAACGATTGAAAAAGTTATGATGTCGAATGAAATATCAGATGAAGAAAAGCAAAAGTTTCAAACCTTATTAGGAAATATTGGATTGTTAGATTCTAGGGAGCAATTACAGGAATTATCGAATTTATCTAGTAATATATTGAAGCTTATTTTTCCAGATTCTGTTTATGAAGAGGATTCTTTTGATACAGGAATTTCCATTAGCTCAGATGATAAACAACAATTATTGCAGATGATTTCCTCTTTAGAGAAAAAAGAACAATTTACACTTCCAGATAGCATTGCCACAATTTTGCTTGATAGATTTACAATAGATGGAGTTACAATTAGTGAAAAAGATCAAGCGGCTTATATCAGCTTAATGAGTACATTAGATACAGAAAATATTGTTCCAGAAGAGTTATATCAAAAAATGGATGAGATGCCAAAAAGTATCCAATCTGTGATTGCCCCAGTTATGGATATGGATGCAATTAAAAAGATTGTTTATTTCTTAATTGGCTTATATGTTTTGAGTGCAATATTTACTTATTTTGAATCCATTGCGATGACAGATGTCTCAAATAAATTTGCTCGTAAATTGAGGGGAAGAATTTCAACAAAGATTAATAAATTACCATTAAAATATTTTGACTCCCATGCGACAGGAGATATATTATCTCGTGTTACTAATGATGTTGACACAATCGCACAATCAATGAATCAATCTTTATCTACATTAGTAAGTGCGATTACACTATTTTTGGGAACCATTATTATGATGTTTGTAACAAATTGGATAATGGCAATTACTGCTATTGTGTCTAGTCTGATTGGTTTCCTCTTTATGTTTGGTGTATTATCAAAATCTCAAAAATACTTTGTTGCAAGACAAGTAGAACTTGGCAATTTAAATGGACATATCGAAGAGGTGTATTCTGGACTTAATGTTGTCAAAGCTTATAACGGAAAGAAAGCGTCTGATAAAAAATTTGATCTATATAATAAAAATGTATATGATGCCAATAGAAAAAGTCAATTTTTATCTGGATTAATGATGCCAATGATGAATTTTGTAGGAAATTTTGGATATGTTGCTGTTTGTATTGTAGGAGCGCTTCTTACAATAAATGGGCATATTAGTTTTGGAGTCATTGTCGCTTTCATATCCTATGTTCGTCTATTTACTTCACCACTTGCCCAAATTGCCCAAGCCATGACATCATTACAGTCTACAGCAGCAGCAAGTGAACGTGTATTTGAATTTATAGATGAAGAAGAAATGAACGATGAAAGCCAGATAGAAAAGCAACTTGATAAAAGTAAAGTAAAGGGAAAAATAGAATTTGATCATGTTGTATTTAAATATGATGGGAATGAAGAGCCAACCATTAAAGATTTTAGTGCTGTAGCGCTTCCAGGGCAAAAAGTAGCAATCGTAGGACCTACTGGAGCAGGAAAAACAACTATGGTAAACTTACTCATGAAATTTTATGAAGTAACAGGAGGAGATATTAAAATAGATGGAGTTTCTATTAGTGAACTCTCTAGGGAAAATGTTCATGAGTTATTTACAATGGTTTTACAAGATACTTGGGTGTTTAGTGGTACAGTAAAAGAAAACATTGCTTATAATCGAAAAAATGTGAGCGATAAAAAAGTAGAAGAAGTTTGTAAAACAGTTGGTTTAGATCATTTTGTGAAAACATTACCAAATGGATACAATGCTGACTTATCAGAAAATGATAATGTATCAGCAGGGCAAAGACAATTACTTACCATTGCTCGTGGTATGGTAGAAGATGCACCATTCTTAATTTTGGATGAAGCAACCAGTAATGTAGACACTAGAACAGAAGAATTAGTACAAAGGGCGATGGATAAATTAACAGAAGGAAAAACTTCCTTTATTATTGCGCATAGATTATCCACGATTCGTAATGCAGATTTAATTTTAGTCATGAAAGATGGGAATATTATTGAGCAAGGAAATCATGATGTGTTAATGAAACAAAATGGTTTTTATGCAGAACTTTATAACTCACAGTTTGAATTATAAGAAGGGAAAGGCATTGATTGCCTTTTTTTTTGGACTGTGAGCGAAAAAAATATTTCTTATTTTTCTTACAGAATTGTCATGCTAGACTGATTAAAAAAATGGTTCTGATACAAATAAAAAAAGAGAAATAGCTCTCTTAATAAGATGGTGTTTTGGTTAAATGATAAGGAATCCATGATAAAGATTTGTCTTGACTTTGTAACCAAATCATATCATTAATTTCAATTGCTTCCATTCCTGTTATTGCAGATAATTTATAGATTGCAATAATAGTAGCTGCTCTAATCTCAGTCTCTTCTTTTGCGTTTTCTTTTATTTCTTGTTTATTCAATATTTGTTGTTCTAACTTAGGTTTGTAAGTAATGACACCAAATTGATGTAGGACTTGTGGAAGCTTATAATCGGCACACCCAACTAAATGACAAATATCAACTTTTATATTTTCCTTGATTGTGCGTAAGTGAAGAATATCTGAGGTCATTAGTTGTGCAAGCTTATAGAAATAGATCGTTTCTCCATTATAAGTTCTGGTATCTTCTAAAAATGGAAATGTTTGAATAAGATAATAAAATAATTCTGTATCTGTAGTTTTCTTTTCTATTTCTTTGTAGAAAGATGTAATATTTTTTTCTACCAAAATTTTTCCAATAGATCAAATTCTATGGTATCGTTCTTTAAAAAGCGGTATTTGAATATTGCCTTTTAAAACTGTCTCGAATTGCTCTTCTGTTAAATTCTTTAAATATGTGGGTGTTAAAAATTGTTGATTTTCTTTGGCTTCTTTTAATAAGGCATAGAGAAGAGCAAAAGCACCATCTAGACTGCCATTTTCGCTTTCTATTGTCCATTTTGGATTCCCCCAAAAACAAAAATCGATCGAATCATAAATTAGCAAGAATAAGGAAAGCTCTTCTTTTGATAAATCTAATAAACCAAAGGGATTACTGGCAAGCCAGTGTGTTGCTTTTGTACCCTTAATTTTATGTGCAAATTTTTGGAGTTTTTCTTCATCGATAGAAACCAAATCAGCATTTTCTATCACAAAATTTGTTGTTTCTGTAATTTTTTCTAACATTTATATCACCTAATTTCATTATAACATATTTTAGTTGCATTTTTAATTTTCTTATATTATAATTGTGAAAGAAATCAGGTGATGATATGGATCCAAAGATGAAACGTGAAATTATTTTGCAGCATTATCAAAATCCTAAAAATAAAGGACTGATAGAAAAAGATGGATATGTGTATGTAGATATGAATAATGAATCTTGTATTGATGAAGTTCATTTAATGGTAAAAATAGAAGATGGGAAAATTATAGATGCTCATTTTGATGGTGAAGCTTGTGCGATTTGTACCAGTTCAACTTCAATTATGATTGATACATTGTTAGGAAAAACGGTAACAGAAGCGAAGAGGATTGTTGAAAATTTTGGGAATATGATTGATGAAAAAGAATATGATGAAGATATGTTAGAACAAGCAATTGTATATGATGATATAGGTCGACAACCGAATCGCAAAAAATGCGCATTACTCGGATGGTGGGGAATGGAAAAGGTATTAGAGGAAAATGACAAGGCTTTTTAAAAGCCTTTTTATGGAAAAAGGAATGATGGAATATTCTTTTGGTTATTCTTTGAAATCATTTATTTTGTGATCTTTTTTCTTTAAAGCTTTGCTTTCCTTTTTATTTTGTTCTATAATAGAAATATGGTGATAACATGACAAAAAGGTTAAATAAAACATTCATAAAAGAAATTTCAAGATTAAAAAAAGAACCAAAGTGGATGACCGGTTTTCGGATAAAAGCATATGAAATGTTTGAAGAATTTTCAAATCCTATTTTTGGCCCAGAATTAAAATTAGATTTTAATGAAATTAATTATTTTAAGCGAATTAGCGATAGTGTATGTGATGAGTGGGAAGATGTACCAATTGATGTCAAAGAAACTTTTGAAAAATTGGGAGTAATTGATGCGGAAAAGAAATATTTAGGCGGAATTGGGGCACAATATGAAAGCGAAGTTGTATATCATCATATGTTAGAAGAATTAGTCGAAAAAAATGTCATATTTTGTGATACAGATACAGCTTTGAAAAAATATCCTGAACTATTTAAAAAATATTTTAATAACTTAGTAAAATATGATGAAAATAAATATACTGCGTTAAATGGGGCTGTGTGGAGTGGGGGAACATTTATTTATGTACCGCCTTATACCAAAATAGATAGACCTTTGCAAAGTTATTTTCGGATGAATAGTAAAAATATGGGGCAATTTGAAAGAACCATTATTATTGTTGATGAAGGCAGCGAATTACATTATATGGAAGGGTGTACAGCACCAACCTATATAACGGATTCTTTACATGCCGCGGTAGTTGAAATTTATGTTGGCAAGAACGCAAAATGTAGATATACAACGATCCAAAACTGGGCAGATAACATTTACAATTTAGTGACTAAAAGAGCCATTGTTGAAGAAAATGGATTAATGGAGTGGATTGATGGAAATATTGGTTCTAAAATCAATATGAAATACCCTAGTTGTATATTAGTTGGCCCATATGCCAAAGGAAATTGTATTTCAATCGCAGTCGCAACAGAAGGCCAAATTCAAGATGCTGGGGCCAAAATGATTCATTTGGCGCCCTATACGGCTAGTAATATCATTAGTAAATCAATAGCTGGAAAAGGCGGAAATGCTACATATAGAGGTACTGTTAAATTATCGAAAAAAGCAGAATATTCAAAAAGTACTATCAAATGTGACACTATTATATTGGATGAATTTTCTAAAAGTGATACGATTCCAAAAAACATCATTGAAAATGCGACATCTCTTTTAGAACATGAGGCGAGTGTTTCCAAAATAAATCAAGAACAACTATTTTATTTAATGAGCAGAGGATTATCTGAAGATAAAGCAAAAGAACTATTAATTATGGGGTTTATAGATCGCTTTAGAGAGGAACTTCCTATGGAATATGCTGTAGAATTGAATGCTTTATTAAAAAAATATTTTTAATTGTCAAATTTTGTGTTATAATGTAGATAATAAGGAGGAAAGAAGAATGAAGAAGTTTTTAATTGTATCAGTTGCAATACTATCTTTATTGGCGGTTGGTTGTGGTAAAAAGAAAGATAATAAAAAAGAAAATGTAAAGTCACCTCAAGAAATAGCAATGGAGAAATATGCGAAAGATTACTATCTTAAGTTTGTAAATAAATATTTAACAAACCCGACTGTATCGGTTCAGGCTTTAAAGAAAGCAAAAAAAGATGGTTATACAGATTATGACTTAAGTGATTTAAGCAAATGTAAAGATACTTCTTATACTGAGTTAGTACTTGAAGAAGGAACAAACGAGGTTAAAGGGTTTGTACACCATTTAGAGTGTGAGTAGAAAACTTATAAATCTGGTGAGCAAAATATCCTAAATTTTAGAAATTTGTTTAACAGATTTTAAAAAAATAGAGAAAAAATAGTCAAGAAATGTAGAAATATTCATTTGCATTTCTTTTTTTTATAGCCTATAGTGTACATCGAAGGAGGAAAAAATATGTTAAATCAAACAGTATTAGTAGGAAGGTTGGTGCGTGATCCAGAGCTTCGCGAAACCGATAATGGTAGAAAGGTCACAAACATCACTTTAGCAGTTCCAAGAAGTTATAAGAACCTAAATGGCGAATATGATACAGATTTTATTTCATGTGTTTTATGGAAAGGTGTGGCTGAAAGTACCGTAGAGTATTGCAAACGTGGGGACTTGGTCGGAGTAAAGGGCCGTATTCAGTCTAGAAACATTGCACTAGAAGATGAGACTAAAAAGCAGGTTGTTGAAGTGGTTGCAGAGAAAATAACTTTCCTATCTAGTAAGCGTTCAGAAGAGACAGAATAACATCTGTTTTTTCTATAAATAAAAAGATCTTAAAACTCTATTTCTTTTTTTGAAATTCATGTATAATAGAATTGGTGAAAGATATGAATATAGTAGAAATTGTGAATAAGAAAAGATGGAAACAGGAACTTACAAAGGAAGAAATTGCTTATGCTATTAATGGTTATGTGGAAGGAACTGTCCAGGATTATCAAATGAGTTCTCTACTGATGGCAATTTGTTTGAATGGTATGACAGATGAAGAAGTATTTTCATTAACTGATGTGATGTATCATAGTGGTGAGATTTTAGACTTATCTTCTATAGAAGGGATCAAGGTGGATAAGCATTCCACAGGAGGAGTGGGAGACAAAACAACTTTGATTCTAGGACCACTAGTATCCTCACTTGGTGTAAATGTAGCAAAAATGAGTGGTCGAGGTTTAGGCCATACAGGCGGAACCATAGACAAATTAGAATCCATTCCAGGGTTTCAAACCACAATGAAATTGGAAGACTTTAAAAAGCAGGTGGATGATATTCATTTTGCGCTCGTAGGTCAAATGGGAAACTTAGTACCCGCAGATAAAAAAATTTATGCATTAAGAGATGTCACTGCAACAGTAGAGTCAATCCCCTTAATTGCTTCTAGTATTATGAGTAAAAAATTAGCGAGTGGTGCTGATAAAATTGTGTTAGACATTAAAGTGGGAGAGGGGGCATTAGTTAAAAGTGTAGAAGATGCCAGAACTTTAGCCTCTCTTATGGTGAAAATTGGGAAAAAAATGAATAAGGAGGTTATTTGTGTTTTATCAAATATGGATCAACCTTTAGGCACCCATATTGGAAATGTTCTAGAAGTAGAAGAAAGTATAGAATTTTTAAAAGGAAACCACACAGAAGACCTTTATGAATTAGTTATGACTTTAGGAACCTTGATGGTACAAATGGGATTACAAATTGGGGAAAAAGAGGCAAAAGAAAAACTAGAACAAAATCTTCAAAGCGGAAAAGGATATCAAAAATTAGAAGAATTTGTTTCTAGACAGGGCGGAGATTTATCGAAAATAAAAAGTGCACCTAAAGTTTTTTCTGTAAAAAGTATTCATTCTGGTTATATTAACAAAATTCATACTTTGGAATTGGGTGAAATTGTAAGAGCAATTGGAGCTGGAAGATATCAAAAAGAAGATTCTATTGATTATGGAGTAGGAATTGTGTTAAGTAAAAAGGTGGGAGATTTTATTTTAAAGGATGAAGAATTATTAAAAATATATGTTCATGAAAAAGACATGGAAATAGGGAAGATTTTGAATTGTTTTGAAATTGGGATACATTATGAAGAACCGAAACCACTGATCTATGAAATTGTAAAATGATAACAACAATATTTACTTTTCTATTCGTTTTTTTGGCAATTGTTATTTATATCATTTATTCTTTTCGGTGGGTGGCCCTTTTCTTTTTCCTTTTGCTGGTTTTTATAATTTGTATCAAAGCAAGGAAAGATATAAAAAAACATGGCTCAGGTTCCATTTTTAGAGCCTTTCATAAATATCCATCAAGGAATCAACAGTTGCGGTTAGTAAAAAATATTTTAAGAAATAAACTTAATATACATTCTATTTTTGAATTCGATTCAGAACTTATAGTTGGTATTAGTAGGGGTGGCATTTATGTGTTAAAAGTTTTAGAGGCAGTAGGAAGAATATCAGGTGATTGTTGTGACACGACATTGCTTCTTAAAAATGGAGACACAGCTATTATCCCAAACTATTTTTTGGAACTAGATATAATTGAAAAAAAGATCAAAAAAGAGATAAAAAACGCGGTTATTAAAAAAATCATTGTGAAAAAAGGGACCTGTATATTTGAAATTCCTTATACAAAGGAATATATTGTAGTAGGAATGCATAACTTCTATTATCAATTCCAGATGTTTGAAAAAAAAGTAAATTACACAGAAGAGCAAGTCAAAACAATTGAAACTAGTTTTTCAAATTATTTGTCAAAAAATGTCAAATTAAAAGAGAATGCTTGCACTAGGCATAAATCTAAGTTACAATCAAAATAGGAGGGATTAAGAATGATTTATCCATCAATCGATAAACTATTAAACCAGGTTGGTTCTAAATATTTATTAGTAAATATTGTATCAAAAAGAGCCAAAGAGATGAAGGAAACCAATCATTATCAAATGAAAGATAGTGAATATATTTCTAAAAAAGAAATTGGAAAAGCATTAGAAGAAGTCTCAAAAAACTTAATACATATATAATAGGTATTAAGTTTTTTGGTGAAAAGAAAGTATGCTTATTATAAAACAATGGGTAACGAATCATGTATAATATGATAGAATGTCATCAGGACAAAGGAATGCACATAAGAAAAAGCATTGAAGTACCATATTTTTTGTATGTATCTAAATATAATGCGTCTATAAAAAAAATTAAAAATTGTGAAAAATATTTTATCTAGAAATTATTAGTAAGGGGGAATTATAGTGTTTGATTTTCATTATGATTTATTAACAAAACTATATATTAGCTATTTAAATGACGATTTTGGTGAAATTGAAGAAATTTGTAAAGCGTTTCGCTTGGATAATGTATCAATGTTGATTGCTAATTTGAGCTTTGAAACGGAACAAGAAATGAAAAAAGAATATCATCAAGGTTATTGGAATTCAGAAGTGGGAATGAAAGAGATATTCTATATTGCAACTAGTTTAGTATCTCAGTTTGTCGCCCCAGAAATAGAGGTAATTTATAGTATAGAAGGATGTGATTACGTCGAACTGGATGATTTGCCTATACTATATGAAATGGGATTGCGTTCTATTATACCCGTATGGAATCATCAAAACCAGTATGGTTCTGGAAATCGGACAGAGGCAGGACTTACACAAAAAGGGATTCAATTGATAGAAAAAGCGGTGGATTTAGGAATTGCGATTGATTTATCACATGCAAATCCAGAAACATTTTATGATATGATCGACGTAATTAAAAGACTCCAGGATAATCACAAGAAAGTAGTTTTTTTTGCTTCTCATTCTAATGCCAGAACACTTTGTGATAGAGCTAGGAATTTAACTGATGAACAATTATTGTGTATTCATAAATTAGGGGGAAAAGTGGGGGTATTTTCAAATCGTAATTTTGTAGTTCAACATGATTTGCAAAAAAAGGTTTCTCTGGATCAATTGAAACAGGCTTACTTGAAACATATTCGTTATTTAGAATCATTATTTGGTGGGATTGATTCTATTGTTCTTAGTACAGATGATATGGGGTGGCTAGCAACTCCAGCTGGAGATTTGGAATATGCACAACTAGCAATCTATCCATATTCCAATATTGCAGAGTTACTTTCTAACACTTTAAGTACAGTATATGGACCAGAGGATGTCGAAAAATTGCTATATAAAAATGGAAGACAGTTATTTTTAGAAAAGGAAATTAAAAGAAAATGAAGATCATGTATATTAGAAAAATTGGAAAAAATAAATATGAAATTCTTTTGGAACAAGAAAAGATTAGGACCTATGATACTGTAATGTTAAAGTATCAAATTATGCTTAAAAAAGAATTGTCAGAAGAATTGATAAAAGAGATCAGGGAAGAAACGAAAAAAGCAGAAGTTTACGATAAAGCAATTCAATTTTTGAATCGCAAATTAAGAAGTGAAAGGGAAGTTAGAGAATTCTTAAAAACGCAAGGAATAGAACAGATGGAGGGGATCATAGACCAATTAAGAAGTCAAGGATTTTTGCAGGAGGACACTTATATTGAAGCTTATATTCATGATCGATTTTCCTTTTCTCCAGATGGGCCAAATAAACTAAGAGAAGATTTATTGAAACAAAATTTCTGTTTGGAGAAAGTAGAAAATGGAATTGCTAAAATAGAGGAAAAGGAAATAGAGAAGAAGCTTTTGAGATTGATTCAGAAAAAAATCAATTCTAATCATAAATATTCCGAAATGTATTGTAAGCAAAAAGTACTAGAGGGCATGCAACAGTTAGGATATTCAAGATATATGATAGAGAGCATATTAGAAAAATTTGAATTGGATCACAGTGATATTTTGGAGAAGGAAGCAAGAAAGCTTTATCAAAAATATAAATCAAAAAAAGAGGGAAAAGAACTATTTATGATACTGCAACAAAAATTATATCAAAAAAAATATCCGATAGAAGATATTAATTTCGTTTTAAAAAAGATAATAGGGGAATCGATAAAGTATTGAAAAAAAACATTCCATAATATCTTAGTGTAAAGAGTTATGGGGATTTTGAATGAAAAAAGTAAAAATCCTTTT
>CANPBV010000023.1 GCA_947572405.1 uncultured Mycoplasmatota bacterium
CATATTTAAGCAACTTTTCTTTTTGCACAACGAAATCCTAATATACAAGAAAAATCAGTTGTTTGATCTATTACTCTTTAAATTTTCATACACTTCTTTTAATATTTTATAACGTTCTGAAATAATTCGCTTATAAAATTCTTTTCGTTCTTCTGATAGATATTCTATATTTTCTATAAATGTATGGATTTCCTCTATTTGTATATTTGGAAATACTCTCTTTAGTGCTTCATTACAAGCGCTATTTCTTTGCCCTTTTATATAAGACATATAATTAATCTTTTTTCCATTTTCTTTTAAACAAGAATAGGTATTTAAAATAATATTTTTTTGTTCTGCATCAGTTAAATTTTTAACTTCTTCATCTTCTAGCATTGGATGTAGACAAGAACCACAATCATAAATCGGAGAAAATTCTACTTTATTATTTTCCTCATTTAATAAAAAGCCCCAATTTCCATTATGTCTATCTGTATTTCCAATGAGACTATCCACAATAAACGTATTCCAAAACTTGTCTTTTGTATCTTTTAAATCAATTAAATTACAGTTTTCTTCTAACACTTTCATAATGTCTGATATTTCTGTATCAATTTTTTTGTTTGGATTTGCAGAAAGCGCTAAATTTTCAAATTCATATAAAATATTTTCTAAATCAGTAAAATCTTCACAAGCACATACGATTTTATCTTTTCCATCATAGTGATATATTCCTAAAATCGTATTTTGGACTTTCATTCTACAAAGTCTAAAAATATTACTTCCAATATATTCTGAAAAGGCATTATTAATATAAGAAATATTTTTATTTTTTTGTCTGATTGGATCAGGAAATTTTACTAAATATTTTTTGCCATTATAAATAAGCGTTTTCTTTTTTTCTGAACCTTTATAGATATTAAATTGTTCTTTGCATGCTGTAAAATCAACCATATAATACCTTCTTTCTACAAACATTATAGCAAAAGAAACTTCTATTTTCTAGAAGTTTCTATCACATTTATAAATTCATTTTGTAGTTCCATTAATCGTTCTTCAGAAATCGCTTCAAAACGCACTGTTAAGTTTGGTCCTGTGTTTGAGGCCCTTACCAAAGCCCAACCATCATCAAAGGAGACACGTACTCCATCTAATGTAATAATAGAATAATTTTTAGATAAGGCATATTCTTTTACTTTTTCTACAATATCAAATTTTGTTTCATCTGTTACTGCAATTTTTATTTCTTCTGTTGAGTAATATTCATGAATTCCTTCTAACAAATCACTAAAGTTTTTATCACTATGAGATAAAATTTCTATCATTCGAAGTCCACCATAAATTCCATCATCAAACCCTGGAAATTTATCTCTAAAGAAAATATGTCCAGAGTATTCTCCTCCAAAATCAAAGTCTCCCTCTTGCATTTTCATATTCGTATAAGAATTTCCTGTTCGATACATAACGGGTTCTATTCCCTGTTCTTCTAAATCATCAATTAATGCTTTTGAACATTTGACATCAAATAAAGCTTTTTTATTTTTCATGTTTGGATATAAATATCTGTATATAATGGCCATTACCAAATCAGTAGGAATTACTTTTCCATTTTCATCAACAATTCCTACCCTATCAGCATCTCCATCTATTCCAATTCCAAAATCATATTTTAATTCTCGAACTTTATTTCCTAAGTCTACCATATTAGAAGCTACACTTGGATCAGGATGGTGATTTGGAAAATTGCCATCACTTTCTGAATATAATAGTTCATATTCAATCGGTAACATTTCCAAAACATCCTTGATAATAATAGAACCTGTTCCATTTCCACAATCTACAACAACTTTTATTTTTCTGCTTCCAAAATCAACAGAATTTTTTAAAAGTTTTAAGTAACTATTTTTTAAATCAAGTTTGATCTCAGTTCCTTTTCCTTCATCAAAATTTAGAGCGTGTGTAAATTCACGAAATGCTTGAATTTGTTCTCCATAAGCATTTCCTACTTTTGAAAAGGACATTTTAAAACCATTGTATTCTTTTGGATTATGACTAGCAGTAATCATAATACCAGAGTATATTTCCAAATGATATTTTGCAAAATAATACATTGGAGTAGTTACAAGTCCTAGATTAATAACATCTATACCAGTTTCTAAAATTCCTTTTATTAAAGCTTCTGACAAGGATGGTGATGATAATCGATTATCATGTCCAACAACTGTTTTCTCATGCCCAAACTGCTTAATGTAAGTTCCAAAACTTTTTCCTAAAGTATATGCTACATCTTCTGTTATATCTTCTGGATAAATTCCCCTTAAATCGTATTCCCTAAATATATTAGGGTTAATATCTTTTACAAGATTCATCTATTTCACCTCTATTTTTATTATACTAAAAAATAATTGTATTAAAAAGAGAAATCATTAAAATATAATTCACTATACAAAAAGAATGTCATAAAGACATTCTAAAATAAACTTAATTGACTCGATTCATCCATTCCATCAAAAATTCCCATCATTTTCATTTTTTCCATTAAAGTTGCTGATACTTTTCCTCTCTTAGCTACATCTTCAATATTCATAAATGGATGTTTCTTCCTTTCTTCTACAAGTGTTTTAGCAACTGTATCTCCAAGACCATCAATCGTAGAGAATGGAGGGATCATTGTGTCTTCCCCTTCTACTACAAATGTAGTTGCTTCACTTTTGTTTAAGTCTATTGGAGCAAACTTCATACCACGAGCGGTTGCTTCAAGCGCTATTTTCAAAGTTTCTAGTACTGCTGCATCTTTATTTGTTGCATCATATCCTTTATTTGCTATTTCTTGCATTTTTCGTTTAATGGCATCATACCCTTCAATCATTGCGTCAATATCATAATCTGTAATTCGTGCTGAAAGATAAGTTGCATAATAAATAACAGGCATGTGTACTTTAAACCACGCAATACGAAAAGCACTAATAACATAGGCTGCTGCGTGCGCTTTTGGGAACATGTATTTTATCTTTCCACAGGATCCAATAAACCAATCTGCAATTCCTGCTTTTTTCATGGTTTCTACATGTCCTGCCCATGTATCAGGATCTTTACTTGCTTTTCCTTTACGAACAAACTCCATAATTTTAAAAGCCTTAATTGGTTCAACACCATTATACATCAAATAAACCATGATATCATCACGACACCCAATAACATCCTTAAATGGTACAACTTTATTTCGAATTAATTCTTGAGCATTTCCAAGCCATACATCAGTACCATGAGAAAGACCTGAAATTTTGATTAATTCTGAGAAAGTTTTTGGCTTTGTATCCACTAACATTCCAATTGTAAATGGAGTTCCAAATTCTGGAATTCCAAGTGTTCCTGTTGGACACATGATTTTATCTTCCGTTACACCTAATGGTTCTGGTGACAAGAAAATCGCCATTGTTTCTTTATCATCTAATGGTACTTTTGTAATGTCCATTCCAGTTAAATCTTGAATCATACGAAGTTGCGTTGGATCTGAATGTCCTAAAATATCTAGTTTCAATACATCTTGATCAATCGCATGATAATCAAAATGTGTTGTTCTCCAAGCTGCGGTAACATCATCTGCTGGATATTGGAATGGGGTAAAATCAAACACATCCATATATCCAGGAATAACAACGATTCCTCCTGGATGTTGACCTGTTGTCCTTTTTACTCCAGTACATCCCATTGCAATACGTTCTATTTCTGCACCTCTCATAATCAAATTTTTCTCTTCTAAATATCCTTTTACAAAACCAAAAGCTGTTTTTTCCGCTACTGTACCGATAGTTCCAGCACGATATACATTATCTACCCCAAATAGGACTTTGGTATAATCATGAGCTGAAGCTTGATTTAAATCAGAAAAATTTAAGTCTATATCAGGTACTTTATCTGCATTAAATCCTAAGAATGTCGCAAATGGCATATCCTGTCCGTCTTTATACATGTTTTCACCACAATTTGGACAAACCTTATCGGGCAAATCAAATCCACTAGAATAACTAGCACCCAACGCTTTTCCTTCTTCATCCTCAAAAATACTACATTTACAATTCAAACATCTATAATGTGCTGGCAAAGGATTTACTTCTGTAATTCCCATCATAGTTGCAACAAAGGATGAACCTACTGATCCACGTGAGCCAACTAAATATCCATCATCATTTGAATGTTTTACAAGTTTCTGAGCAATTAAATAAATTACGTCGAAACCTCCTCCAATAATTCCACCTAAACTTTTTTTCACTTTTTTTTCTAAATCTTCAGGCGTTAATTCTTCTTCACTACTTTCTTTAATATTTTCTCGAAGTAAACTTTTTATTGGTTCAAATCCTTCTAGAATGATATCATGAAGTCTTTTTAAAGCCTCTTTTGTAAATGCTTCTCCTTCTTCTATTCCCTCTTTTTTCATATTTTCTTTAATTGCTTTTAATACTCCATCACCATAAAGCTCTGTCGCAATACGTTCTTCTATATTTTGTGGAAGTGGATCTCCATACCAATCACCTGCTCTTGTATAAACCAATTCTGTAGCAGTTTCTACTGATTGATCAATTTTTGGGGAAAATGGAACCCCCCCTGTTTCTATAATTACTTCTATGATCTCACACATATCCGCTATTTTATTAGGATTATCAATAACAATTCTTTTTATTGTTTCATCATCTAGAAACGAAAAATCTTCTACCATTTCACGAGTTGTTCTAAAATGTTGACATGGAATTTCTTTGATATTATTACGAGCTAGGGGATGCCTTCCCCCTCCTGGAACTTTTTGATTTACAATAATACTTCTATAGATTTTATCATCTCTATTTAAATGATGCACATCTCCTGTTGCTACTACTAGTTTTCCAGCTTCTTCTGTCACACGAATTACTTTTTTTAAATGTTCTAGGAGTTCTGCTTCATTCGCAAAATCATTCATTTGTAATAAGTGGCTATAGACTTCAGGAGGCTGTACTTCTACGTAGTCATAGAACTTTATGATGTTGCTTAATTCTTCATCACTTTTACTTCTTCCTTCTGTAAAAACTTCACTTTCGTAGCAACCGCTTCCCACTAAGATTCCTTCTCGAAGTCTCGCAATTTCACTTCTTAGAATTCTAGGGGTTTTATATAAATATTTCGTATTGGCAAGACTCACAATTTTAAATAAATTTTTTAATCCAACTTTATTTTGTGCAATTAAATTAATATGGTATGTTCGTCCATATTTATGAATTTCATCTTTGGATACAAGTTTATCTAAATCAGAGATTTTCTCAAAATTCATCCCTTCTAATTTTTTCATCATTTTATGAAATACATAAGCGGTTGCTTCAGCATCATAGTCTCCTCTATGGTGTGATTCTTCATCAAAAGGAACATCATAACGTTTTACCAATGCTGAAAGACTGTGTCTTCCAAAAGAGCTATCCATAGTACGAGATAATTCTAATGTATCAATAACAGTATTTGTATATTCACCTAAATTATATTTCTGATAAGCCATTTCTAAGAAGGAAACATCAAATTTCGCATTATGAGCTACCATTGGAAGATCTCCATACCAATCTATAAATCGTTTCATTGCATTTTCTTCATTGTCTTTATCTTGTAACATATCATCTGTAATGCTTGTCACTTCTGTAATTTTTTTAGGAAGTGGTCTTCCAGGATTAATTAATTCATCATATTTATCAATAATTTCTCCATTTAATATTTTGACAGCTCCTATTTCAATAACAGTGTCTCCGCCACCTGCATTAAATCCAGTCGTTTCAAAGTCAAAAACAACATAAGTATTATCTAATAAACGGCTATCATTTGGTCTTACTACAATTTTTACTTCATCATCAACCATTGTGAGTTCTGTTCCATATAAAGCTTTAAATTTTTCATTTTCTTCTTTTCCCTGGTTATAATCTCTTACCATATTATAAACATGTGGAAATGCTTGAACACCATTATGATCTGTGATTGCAATTGCTTTATGGCCCCATTCTATTGCCTGCTTTACTAATTTAGATTCGTCTACTAATCCATCCATTTGACTCATAAAAGTATGCGCATGAAGTTCTACCCTTTTAGTAGGAGCATCGTCAATTCTTTTTGAAACTTCTTTTTTTAATACGTTAATATCCTTAATAGAAAATGTGAGCTCTTTACTGTAAACATCATTTTTGATAGCCCCTTTAAATTTAAACCATTTTCCAGCTTTTATTTGTTTTGAAATTATTTTAAATTCCTCTTCATCATTTACAAATATTTTTCCATAAATACTATCAGTATAGTCTGTAATCTTTAAAGTAATAATTTTAAGCTCAGTTTTTGTTTCACGAACTTCTGTTCCAAAAATATAACCTTCTATGGTAACATTTGGGACTTCCCCTGCAATTTGTCTTAATTCTGTAACTTCAGTTTCAATCATCGTCCCCATAATTACATCTGGATTATCTGGATCTTGAATTAAAGGTTTCCTTTTAAAGTCTTTTGGAATAAATTTCTTTTTTGATTCTTCTGCTTGCTCTATAACTGGTTCTGGCCTATTTCGTAATTCCTCATTAATAGAAGCCAACCTTTCTTTCTCTATTTCTTTTTCTATTTCACTATTAATATCACTATTTACATTAATCACTATAGATATATTGATTCCAACTTTTTCCAAATCCTCTAAAAAATAGGGTTCTAGCTCTTCTAATTTCATTTGTTCTGCTTTATTTCCAACCACAATGGTTAAAATATCATTTTGGTATTCTGGATTATAGTCTTTTAAAACTTCTAAGCTAGAAGCATTTTCACTATATTTTTCCAATAAATAACTGTAATATTGTTTTACTTTTTCCGCCTCTATTTCTTCTATTTTAAATGTTGCCTCTACTTTTCCAATATTTTCAAATGTTTGATGCAAACGGTCTAGGAAAAAATAAGCCAATTCTGGAGGCAATAATTTTTTTAATGTGATTTCAAAACTATAACTCATTATTTGCTTATTACATTTGATTCTCTCTAACATTCCTCCTTCGAAAAAGGTTTTGCTTTCTTCATTTATTTCTAATTGTTCTAATAATATTTTCAATTTATCCTGCATTTTACCACCTCTATACCTTTCAAAGCCTCAAATACTTTTTTATTTTACAATTTCATAATAGATTTATCAATTATGATTCTAAGTTTTCCTTTTTTCTCGTTACCAATTCGTCATGATAAAAATAATTTATATAATGGATACTGTTATTCCTACAGTATTCATCAATCTCTTTTGCTAAGTTTTTCCAATATTCATTCTTCTTTTTTATATAAATCTCTACATATTGATTATGATATTCCGGATATTTTTCTTTTATATAATCCATTATATCTTTTTTGTATGGTCCCCTTAAGTTGAGATTTTCAAACCAATATTGATCTACATAGTTTTTCGACTTTTCTATCATTGCTCTCCATTCTGTAATATAAGGAAAAATTGGGGACATAAATAAAACTGTATGGATTCCATTTTTATGTAATTCTTTTAACGTTTCAAGCCGTTCCTTTATTGTACTAGCATTATCCATATCCTTTTTAAATTCTTCGTTTAATGTATTTATAGAAACACTTACTGTTACATTTTTTATTTTTTGTAACAAATCGATATCTCTTAAAATCAACTTTGATTTTGTGGAAATTGATAAGTAACAATCTGAGTTAACTAATTGTTCTAAAATTTTTCTTGTTATTTTGTATTTTTCTTCTACTAGATTATAACAATCTGTAACTGATGATAAAAAAACAGACTTCTTGCTTATCTTATCTAAATTAATGTTTTTATCACTTTTTTTTATATCAATAAATGTTCCCCAGTCTTCTTTATGTCCTGTAAATCTTTTCATAAAAGATGCATAACAATATTTGCACCCATGAAGGCATCCAATATAAGGATTCATAACATAATCGCTAGAAGGAAGGTTAGATTTGGTTAAATAATCATTTACTATTACCTCTTTAATAACCATAATTTTCCCCCCTTATTAGTATAACAAAAAAGAATCAAGATAAAAACTTTTTAGTTCTAATTTTTCTCTACTTTTAGTATATCAATTTATACATTTGTTCGTCAATGAAATTTTAATCAAAACTAAAAAAAATTCTATTTTTGTAGAATTTTCTTTAGTTACATTCCTCTAAGTGGCGATATAAGTTCTCTAATTTATATCCCTTTCCTCTTATATATTCAATGATTACAGGTAGTTCCTTTTCGACAATTTGATTAATTGGTAAAGCAATAATACTACCTGATTTCAAATTTTCTTTTACCTCTGACAAAGGTGATTTAGAAACAATAGTGGTTGGTCTCACTGTGTAATTTTTATTCATGGCACATATTTTTAAAGCCTCTTTATTTGCTTCTTCATTATAGCAAAAACTAACTTGTTGATTGCCTACTCTTTTAATAATCGTATCCATCCAAACAAAGGAACTATTAGTATAGTCCATCCCGTAACTTAAATTACCTACAGTATGGTCTTTATTAATCCAATCATAGATTTTTTCATTGTGGCTTTCAAACCATTTTCCATCAACAAAAAAACTAGCCTTTACTTCTTTTTGTCTTAATATTTTTTCTATTGTTTCTGTATCATCATTATCATTTACTAAAAAAAGTAAGGTAACCATTTTTTTTTCTGGATTTCCTGAAATAATATATTTTTCAAAATTTTTTTCTATAGATACGGTTGGCGCGATTTTTTTATACACCAGTAAATTTTCTTGATAAGAACCTACTCGTTTCATTTTTTCATAGCTTTTTCCTTCATCAATGACTCCTCCATAAATACCAGGAATGATGGTATCCTCTTTTATAATTGCATCTATACTTTTATTAATATGGGTTTCTGATGCTTTTTTGATTTCAACCATGATTTCATCGGTTTCTTTTACAACATGTGCTGTTTTTTCTGTAAAAAAGAAGCTGACGCAAACGAGACTAATCATTCCTATACATTCAAAAAACTTCTTCATGATATCACCTAATAGAGTATATGAAGAAGTTTTCATTCCTAGACTTATTTTAAATCATAATTTAAGTGTTCTAATTCTGGTAATACGAAAAGACCATTTTTTCTTATTAATTGATCATCAAAATATAATTCTCCTCCACCATATTCTTCTCGTTCGATCAAAACCATATCCCAATGAATGGCTGATTTATTTCCATTATAAGCATCTCGATAAGCCCTTCCTGGTGTAAAATGAATGCTACCGATAATTTTTTCATCAAACAAAATATCACCCATTGGATCTAATATCATTGGATTAAGTCCAATCGCAAATTCGCCTATATATCTAGCGCCCTCATCAGTGTTAAAAATTTCTTCTAGTTTTTGATTGTCCCCATTACAAGTGCATTTGGTTATTTTTCCATTTTCAAATGTTAATGATACATTATAGAAAACATTTCCTTGATATGGAGAAGGTGTATTATAGGTGATAACACCATTCACACTATCTTTCACAGGTGCTGTATAAATTTCTCCATCTGGTATATTCGCTGTTCCACAACATGGAATTACTGGAATATCTTTGATTGAAAATGTGATATCAGTATTAGGTGCAACTATTCTTACTTTGTCTGTTTTTTCCATTAGTTCCCTTAGTGGCTTTACCATTTCTCTCATAGCAGCATAATCTACATTCATGACATCAAGGGAATAATCATAAAATTCTTCATTGGTCATTTTCGCTTTATAAGCATCTAAATGAGACGGATAATTGAGTAGCACCCATCGTCTTTCATTAATTCTAATATCGTCACTTTCTTCTGTTGCCTCTCCTATTTTTCTCCTAATATCTGATGGGACATTCTTGCTAACATAATCATTTGTCAAATAACGAATATTGATAAAACAATCAAAGTTATCAACATCAAATTGTTTTTGCTTTTTTATTTCTCTGATCCTATTTTCTGTTGTCAATTCCGTTAATAAAGAATCAATATCCGAATCAATATAACGAACAAATGGGATTCCCTTTTCCGCTACTATTTGTTTGATTAATTCTTTTACCAATTCATTGGTTCTAGAACTTCCTGCTGTAATCAATACCCTATCATTTTCCTGCACTTTTAAAGAATACTTCACAATTGTTTCACTCAAATTTTTAATTTTTGAATTCATTTCGTAAAATCACCCTTTTCTTATCCATACATACTATAATATGAAAGGAGAATTCATATGTATCAAGAATATTATAGTATTCCTACAAATAGTTATCAAAACCGTAGTGCTTCTATGTCTAATGTACCTACTTCTAGTACTGTGTACGGAAGTGGAGATGATAGACTCATCGCTGGAGGTTTTGCGTTTCCATTCTTACTTGGGGGTGTAACTGGGGCTGCACTAGCACCTGCATTCTGGAGACCAGCTTATCAACCATACCCTAGACCATATCCTCCATATTATCCACCACGTCCACCATATCCATATTATCGACCATTTTAAGTAATTTTATTCTAGTACAGTTCTCAAGAACTGTATTTTTTTCAAAAAAAAGAAGTCTATTTGGCTTCTTCTGTCGCTCTTGTTTCTCTTATGACGGTAACTTTAATCGTTCCTGGATATTGCATTTCTGCTTCTATCCTATTTTTAACATCCCTGGCTATTTTATGACTTCCTAAATCATCGACTTCTTCTGGTTTTACAATTACCCTTAGTTCTCTACCAGCTTGAACTGCATATGTTTTATCAACACCTGGCATTACATTCGCAATGTTTTCTAGATCTTGCAAACGCTTAATATAGTTCTCTAATGAATCATTTCTTGCCCCTGGACGTGATGCAGACAACGTATCTGCTATCGCAACTATAATAGAAATAACACTAGTTGGTTCTGTATCTCCATGATGAGATTCTATTGCATTAATCACAACCCCATTTTCCTTATATTTGTGCGCAAGATTGCTGCCTAATTCTACATGGCTTCCCTCTATTTCA
Organism: uncultured Mycoplasmatota bacterium; assembly: GCA_947572405.1. Taxonomy (GTDB): domain Bacteria; phylum Bacillota_I; class Bacilli_A; order RF39; family UBA660; genus MGBC102946. The sequence goes on from CANPBV010000023.1 coordinate 10,959, forward strand.
TGGTCAATAGATTTTCCAATATCGTGTAATAAACCTGCCCGTTTTGCGAGTGTTACATTTTCTCCTATCTCTGCTGCTAAGATTCCAGACAGCTGTGCAACCTCTATAGAGTGTTGCAAGGCATTTTGACCATAACTGGTTCTAAAATGTAGTTTACCAATCAATTCTACCAGTTCAGGATCCATCTTGGTTAATCCCAATTCAAATAAAGCTGCTTCTCCATACTCTAAAATTTTAGCTTTCATATCAGCACTTGTATTCTCATAGAGTTCCTCGATTCTAGTTGGATGAATTCTTCCATCTTTAATTAAGGTCTCAATTGTCACTCTCGCAATTTCCCTACGTAATGGATCAAAGCTAGAAAGAACAATTGCTTCTGGAGTATCATCAATAATTAAATCTACCCCTGTAACTGCCTCTATCGTTCTGATATTTCTTCCTTCTCTACCAATGATGCGACCTTTCATGTCATCATTCGGCAAATTAACAACTGTAACTGTTTGGTCATTTGCAACATCACTAGCGTATTTTTGCATAGATGAAATCAGTAGTGATTTTGCCTTTTTATCAACCTCTAGTTTTGCTTCTGCTTCCGCATCCTTAATATAAGCTGCAATTTCTAAGCTCATCATTTCTTCTACCTTTTTCATTACCATATCTCTAGCTTGATTCTTAGAAAAACCAGCTATTTTTTCTAACATTTCAATTTGTTCCTTCTTTAAATCTTCCACTTTTACTTGTTCATTTTGGATTTCTTTTTGTTTATTAATTAAATTGTTTTCTTTTTCTTCTAACATTTGTTCACGATTTTGAAGCGTTTGATCACGTCTATCCATACTATTTTCACGATTTAATAAACGCTCTTCGGATTCTTTTATTTCCTGCTTTTTTTCTTTTATTTCTTTGTCTACTTCAATTTTTAATTTATGCGTTTCTTCCTTAGCCTCTAACAAATAATCCCTTTTTACTTTTTCCGCTTCCTTTTTCGCTTTTTCCAACATTGCTTCTATTTTTTTTGCAGCCTGATTTCCCCTTATATAATAAAAAACAACAATGGCAATCATGCCCACAAAAATTCCAATCAAGACGAGTAAAATGGAGAAAATAACATTGTTCATACATTACCTCCATTCCTTAAATATATAAATCTATATAAAGTAAAATACTGATTTCACTCTACTCTTATTGTAATGTTTCTAGAGTTAGAAGTCAAGCTATTATTTTTTTTAAAATACGATCAATAAAATTTTTATTTTATATTCAAATATGATCTATTAACAAAAAAATAGGAAATCCTATTTTTTTTCTTCCATATTTGAACGAACGATATCATAATATTCTCTTACTTTTGTTTCTAATTCTTGCTTTAATTCTGGTTTATTCTTTAAAAGTTCTTTCACATTTTCTTTTCCTTGACCTAATTTTTCTCCATTATAGGCATACCAAGCACCACTTTTCTCAATAATTCCAGCATCTGATGCAAGATCCACAATTTCTCCACTTACTGATATTCCCTCACCATACATAATATCAATAGTACAAGTTTTAAATGGAGGAGCCATTTTATTTTTTACAACCTTGATATTTGTTTTATTTCCAACAATATCACTTCCTAATTTAAGTTGTTCTGAACGTCTAATTTCCAAACGAATAGAGGAATAAAATTTAAGTGCTCTCCCCCCTGGAGTTACTTCTGGATTTCCAAACATAACACCTACTTTTTCTCTTAATTGGTTAATAAAAATTGCTACTGTATTGGTTTTATTAATGATTCCAGAGAGTTTTCTAAGTGCCTGGCTCATAAGTCTTGCTTGTAATCCTACATGGGAGTCCCCCATTTCTCCTTCTATTTCAGCTTGTGGAACAAGTGCAGCTACAGAGTCAATTACAATTACACTGATGGCACCACTCCTTACTAGCGCTTCGCAAATCTCTAAAGCTTGCTCTCCATTATCTGGTTGAGATAATAAAAGATCATTAATATTCACTCCTAATGCAGCTGCATATTGAGGATCTAAAGAATGTTCCGCATCTATGAAGGCAGCTCTGCCGCCTTTTTTCTGCGCTTCCGCAATCGCATGAAGTGCAAAAGTGGTTTTTCCACTCGACTCAGGGCCATAAATTTCAATAATTCTTCCCTTTGGATAACCGCCTATCCCAAGAGCTATATCTAAAGAAAGGGAACCACTAGGGATGACATCTATTTTTTGATGTTCATTTTCTCCTAATTTCATAACAGCACCTTTTCCAAATTGCTTTTCTATATCAGCCAAAACCTGATCTAATGTTTTATCATTTGATGATTTTACCATGTTTTTTCCTCCTCATCTAACGTAATCATTGTATAATAGTTTTTCTGCTTTGTCAATACCAAAACCAAACATTTGTTTACTTTCACTCGTTTGCTACAGATTTATAAAATCCATATCCCAAATTTTTAAAATTTTCATCAAAAAAGAATCAGACTATTATTTTTCTGATTCCATTATAAATTCTTGATTCATTTTATAATATTGCACTCCTGAAATGACAGATAATACACAAGCGATAATAAGCAATATGTCTGAAATTTTAAAATTCCATAATTCAAAAGGTAAATTATAAAATAAAGTAAGTATAATCCCTAACATCATGCAGGCTGTTTTCCATTTTCCAGTATTAATAGCACCTACAACAGCCCCTTTATTCCCTGCAATCATTTTAATAGAATCTACTACAGTATCTCTAAAAATGATAATAACAGGAATTATCGGATGGACAAATCCGCTCGCTGCTAAAATAACTAAAATACAATTCACAAGGATTTTATCCGCAATCGCATCTAGCATTTTTCCAACATCCGTGACAATTTCCAATTTACGGGCCAAATAACCGTCTAAGAAATCTGTCAAAGAGGCAATAATAAATAGTCCACCTGCTATTAAATATTTGATGTCAATTACAATTGATTCATTTACAAATAATTTTGGAATAGAAATTCCAGTAGCCTCAAATGGAAAAATTAGAATAACAATGATAAACAATGTTAAAAAAATTCTAAATAATGTAATTTTATTCGGTAAATTCATAAAATACCTCCTATTTCATAATATGCATTGCTATTACATTTTCTGGTTTCTTATTATCCTTTTTAGGTTGTTTGGCGATTAAAATGGTTACAACTGCAAAAATAATGACTACTACCGTGATAATTATAAACGGAACAATTGGAAATTTATTTTCATATTCTATCGTATATGGAGAAGTAACTTTATTTGGTTCTTCTACCTTTTTCTTACCCGTTTCCTTTTGGGCTTTTTTTATATCGTCTAATGAAATTTTAGATGTATAGTCAAATAAGTATTCGTTAAAATCATCTACCATGTCCTCATAACTTAATCCAAGGTATTTTGCATAGTCACGAATAAAATATTTTAAATAAAAAATATCCTTAAAGGCATCCATATTCCCCTCTTCTATATTTTCGATTTGGGAAGGACGTAACTTTAAATCTTCTGCGACTTCTTCTACAGATACTCCCATATCTTCACGAGCCATTTTTAATTTCGCTCCGATTTCTTTCACCTTCACACCTACTTTCATTTTAGAAACAAAAAATAATACTTTGTAAGCCATGTTCTGTACCTATTTCTAGGTGGCAAACATTTATCTATCGATCATTCGATCCCATAAGAAATTCTAAATTCTTTCTTATTAGGCTCCCCTACCAAAATTTGGGTTTCTCACTCGTGGGGTTTACCCGTTCCACTACTACCATTTCTAATAGCATCGTCACTATGGCACTTTATGCTTCGCTTCCATATATTTCTACTTAGGATTAAAAGCGCCGTTAGTATTTCTACTACCATAGGTTATTGTTTCCCTATGCACGAACACTATAGTCATCACAGACTATGTGAGCATGGACTTTCCTCTACACAATAAAACGTATAGCGTTTGCCCAAGTATTATTCTTTTCCATAAATGATTTTTTCTAAGTTTGATAATCTTCTTAAAACATCCGCATTAGATGGAATCACTTTATCTCCACCCTCATCACGAATGACTTCTAATTTTGTTCTCAAATTTCTCACATCTTGTTTTAGTCTTAAATTATCCTCCATTAATTCTTTTTTCTCTTTTTCAAGTTCTTTTATGATGGAAGTCATTTCTTCATAATCACGAATAATAATATCGAGAAATTTATCTACTTCCTGTGGACGATATCCACGTGTATCTATTTTAAATTCTTTTTCTAAAATATCTTTTACAGTCAGTAAAATCCTTTCTTGGTACATAACTCCACCTCTTCACTCATTTATACGCTACTATTGTCTCAAAAAAAGAGATATTTGTCAATTTTCTTTCCAACATCTATTCCTAAATCAAAAATAAAAACTGGATGTGGTTTTATTAAATTTGTTTCGGTTTGTCATCGTTTAAACCCTTTTCATATTCCACAAAAAAATTAGGGAACTTTTCATTCTTTCTAAGAAGTAAAGGATTCGTTCCCTTGGATATTGTAATAAGCACGGCTCCTTCTTATTTTCAGAATAAGGGGAATGGGCTACAAAATTCTGGTCATCCTGTAATAAATTTCGGATATTTTGGCCATTCGCATATACAGTTAAATCAATATTATACCAAATTCCATTGATACAAACTTGGTTCCAAGCATGTGCCACATTTTGCCCTTCATATGGAACTGTACCTAACATAATATGACAAGGAATTTTTAAGTCCGTTAAAATTTTCCAAAAAGCCATAGAATATCCAACACAAACAGCTTCTCCTCTTCCGATAGACGCATAAAAATCTGATACAGGGGTTAACTCTAGTTCATTCAACCTGTTTATATCTATATCCATAGAAGAATATTTAATATACGTTGCTAACTGGTGTATAGCAAAAAATGCTTTTTCTTCCTCAGTAGTACAATTTTCTTCTACTTTTTCCTTAAAATATTTTACTTTTTTTAGAATTTCCTGATATTGTTCTAATGAATATTCCATCTCTAAATTATTGGCAGAATGGTATGATTCTAACATATATCTAAGGCATATCTTAAAATCAAAGTTTCGTTTTGCAAGTTCTAACAATAGATCATCCTCAAATATTCTTTCATATTCCATTACGGTTACATCTTTCCCTCTTTGATTTAAAAAATTGATAATTTCAATTAACCTTTTCTTTTCATTTTCATTTTTAGGATGATACATAATTGTAATCTTTTGACTATTTAAGGCTTTCCATAATTCGTTTAGTCTCATTAATACATAATGACTCATCGGATCTAATCTCCGCCTTCCACATAAATACTCTTTTAAGGTAGGCAATATCAAATGTAGTTTCATTTTTTTCACTCCTTTTACTATTTAAGTATATAAAAACTTATTTTTTAAATCAATTATAATCTTTAAGATTTTATATAAAATTGACATTAACTTTAAAAAAATTCTTTATTTGTTTTAATTTTTTCCAAACATCTTTCTAGTAACAAAAAACTACCTATTTTATATGCGTAAAATAAGTAGCTCGCTTTAAAGCGTTAATATCTTCTATCATGGCATCGAAAATTTGTTCTATATGATGTTTTTCCACTTTTATCACCTCGTAATTATACTTTATCATAAGCCCATTTTTTATTCTTTTCTTTCGACAAAACTAGAAAAAATTTTAATCTTGATATTTTTTTTATTTATATAGAAAGGGCGTAGAAAAAAATTTGAATTTATAGTATAATAAAATTGGTGATTAATGTGAATTACCCAACAGGAGTAAAAAAAGATTATGAAAAAGAAGTTTATCATGGAAATCGCGGAATGGCATTGGAAGATGATATTAATGAAACAAATCAGTATTATTTGAATAATAATATAGCTGTGATTCATAAAAAGCCAACTCCAATTTCAATCCGAAAAGTGGATTATCCATCTAGACTAGAAGCTGTTATAAAAGAAGCTTACTTTAAGGTTCCATCGACAACAGATTATAATGGAATTTACAAAGGAAAATATATTGATTTTGAAGCAAAAGAAACGAGGCATCTTTATTTTCCACTTGCAAATATACACAAACACCAAATTGAACATTTACGAAAAGTTGTAAATCATGGGGGAATTGGTTTTATCATTGTTCGCTTTTCTAAATTAGGAGAAACCTATTATTTAAGCGTCCAAAAACTTTTCTCTTTTTTAGAAACTTCTACTAGAAAATCAATTCCAAGAGAATATTTTATGACAAAAGGTCATCTATTAAAAGAGAAATATAGTCCACGATTAGACTATTTAAATATTGTTGATAAAATTTATTTTGAAGGAGAATAAATATGGAGAAAAAGAAAATAAAACGGTTTATTATCAAAAATCAGATGAATCTGATCATTGCCATTATCAGTTTGGTTGCATTTATTGTCGGAATACTTGCAATTGGATTTTTAAAATCCTTCTTGATTGTGGGATTCATTGATTTATGCCTTTTTGCGCCTACTATTTTAAAAGGAATAAAGAAAACAGGAAATATCAAAAAGCCTAAAAAGCAAAAAAAATGTTCCTGCTAATAAAACAAGCAACGCCAAAAAGGAGAAAAAACCTA
>CANPBV010000024.1 GCA_947572405.1 uncultured Mycoplasmatota bacterium
TTTCTGATATTATAATAATTTCATCAAGCGTAAATTTGTTTAGTCGTTTGCAAAGTTGTAATATTTTGTCTTTCATTTAACAAGTTCCTTAAAATTGTTTCATCTAATTTATCAATGCCATTCGTTTTGGCAAGCTTTTCAACCTTATTTATCAGTTTAACTATCTGTCTAAATTGATTATGTCTTGTCGCCAAATACTCAAGTCCGTCTGAACTTATGGGAATTTCTGTAAGTTCTGATATTATTTGTTTAATATCTTGGCTTTCATAACTTTGAAATTTAAAAGCTTTGTAAATCCTGTCTTTTAAATGAGGATAGCGGGATAATTTTTTATCAATATTTGCCATTCCAACTAAAACTAACGGACAATTTGTTCTATCATGCAAATCCCTCAAAATCTCAATTACGTTATTATTTATAAGATAATCAACTTCATCAATAATTATAGTTTTAGGCATTTGCCTTAATTTATTTTCAATCATATTAAAAGTTTCTTGGGAATGCCAATACGCTTCTTCTCCAAGTTCTTCTGATATTTCTGAGAGCAACCATCTAACTGACATCCCTTTCGTTGCTCTAACATAAATGCAATCATTTTTGAAAGTCCACCATTTTATCGTTTCAGATTTCCCAAGTCCATACTCACCATAAACTAGAGCAATTTTAGGAATGTTCGGCGGAAGTGATTTTAATTCTTCCATAAATCCTATAAATTCTTTTACGTTTTTTGTTTTCACAAATTTTTTGTTCATAATTCATTCCTCATATATATTTTGGTATTCTTTACTTCTGATATAATCAGCAAGCCACTTTCTTTGCTCGGGATAAGTGCAGCCATGTAGCATTAACCACTCGTATTTCTCGTAATTTGATGAAAATATTGGTATATTCATCTGTACTTCACGTTCAGTTAAATGCTGTTTTTGATGGATTTTATTTTGTTCAAATTTCTCAATTTCAATAATTGGCTCGTCTTTTTCTATTTCTAAAACCTCAGCATCTTCTGCCGGATAATATTTCAAAAACTCTTTTTTAGCCTTATTAAACTGTCGTTTTTGTTTTTGAATTTGATGTTTGTATTCTTCCATATCTTTGACGGTTCCAAAGTGATTTGCCATTGGGTGAACTTTTTCTACCTGACGAGCTACACACAAAAACTCGCCTTTCATCGAATAAACGTGAATTTTAGATAAATCAAATAAACTGTATCTGATAAACACCGATTCCCTTAAATCAAGTAAAATGTTGCTCCTGTAATGCAAACCTAAGAACGTTATTCCATGTTTATTAATTGTTCTTGTTTCTGTTCTCATCATCAGATTGTTCAAAATGTTTTTATCAATATCTTGTCTAGCTTGGTTGCCGGCGTTAAACGGGCTCACTTTCGCTCCAGCCCTCTGCCGGCAATCCGCTTGAACACCATTTAACATCTCTTGAATGCTCTTTGAACTATCATTAGGACAAGGTTTTGAGTTGTGATATTTAATCCAACAATCAATATATTTAATTACTTCCTGAACTGTCGGAATATAGTTTTTAGTTGTCTTTTGATGCATTTGTTTATGCAACTTTTCACCTCTTTTCAACCACGCCGGCTTATCTTCAATTGAAGTTCCAATGTATGAAATCATCATCTTTTCAAACTCTTCCTGAAATTCTAAGAAAAATCTCTCAATAACCTTTGCACTTGCATTGTATGGTTTAGCAAATACAGATTTAATTCCAAGATTTGAATAAACTCCATTAAACCCTGCCTCATCAAAATCTGTGTGTTGAAAATACTTTGCTTTAAATGCTTTTCCGTTATCTTGATATACAACCTTTGGAATCAAACCAAGATTTAAAATTGCATTTCTTAAAGCTGATGCAATACATTGAGTATTTTCTGTCATCATAATTTCATATCCGACAAGTGCCGTTGATTTCCAATCTAAAAAGCCAACGAGTGTTGCTCTCGTCGGCTTGCCTGTGAATGGATTTATTACTTGGAAATTAAGAACGTGTCCGTCTGCGATTAAAACATCGCCTACTTTCAGTTTTGAAATATCTCTCTCAATATATGCTTCCACTTTATCGTGGTATGCTTTTTTACCCTCTCTCATTAGTATCCATTTTGAATAATTTGTCTTTTTAAAATGTTCAGCGAATCTTCTAAATGTAAGGTTGCAAGGTATATTTTCATAACCTCGTTTTCCTAAAACGTGTCTTGTTAAATTAATTGCCTTACCAATGCTGAATTTATTCGGATGCAGAAGATATTTTAAAAATATTTGTTTCATCTCATTATTTAATATTGTATTATATTCGTTTTGTTGAGATGTTCTTCTTTGTGGTAAAAGCCCGTTTGTTCCATAATTTTCATAAGCCTTAACCCAACGATGTAATGTTCCGATTGAGATAGAGCCGACAAATTTATATATTTGAGGTAAATACATTCCGCTATTATACAAATCTAAAAATACCTCATCAGCTTCTTTCTTTGTTTGATATTTTGTCCGTAGATTAAATAATGCTGTTACGATATCTACTCTTGCCAATGCGTTTAACCTTGCGTTCTCTGAAATAAAATTCACTTTATTTTCTACATGAATTAGAGCTGTTGATTTAATCGTTTCATCTTCAAGTTTTTCTTGAATTTCAGACTCTAAACTTGAATACAAAATCTCATAAGAAGTTCCTCCATTAACTTTAACTTCCCGAGCTATGTATTTTCCTTTTTGAATAGCAATCCTAATCGAACGGGTACTTTTCAACCCTTTTACATCTGCTATTCGCTTTATGTCTATATAGTGTTCGTTCATCGTACACACACATTAACTCGTTTTACCATCAATTGGAACACTATTTCCGAGCTTTGTGTCGTTTTGTGTTGATAAAATATTTATCCGATTTTATTTTGAAATTAAGGATAAACAAGCTTTTATTTATGTTATAATCAGCCTAAAGGAGTTCTGATGGCACTAAAAGGTGGGTCAGCTGATAAGGCTGGAAATGTTTATGAATCATATTGGGCAGTAGAAGACATTTGTCATATATTGCTTGATAAAGAAGACTCTTCTTCAATTTATTTTGAAAAGCCAGATGAAATAAAAGATGGCTATGAGTATATTGTAAATAAAGGAAAAAAGAATTATTGTGTTCAGGTTAAAAATTATGATATAGAATGGACCATTTCAAATCTTTATAATAAGGGGGTTTTGTCTAATTTCATAAAAAGAATGGATGAAGATAAAAATTCTATATGCGTATTTCTATCTTCAAGTAATACAGAATTAGACGAAATTGTCGATAGAGTCAAAAGGTCAGAAAATAAATCTCTGTTTTTCAATTCTATGATTACATCTGAAAAAATAAAGAAGATTATTTCTAAATTACGTGAAATAATTATAAGTATAAAATTTGCTGATAAAGATATAACTTCAATGAATGAAGATGAAAAAGATGAATTCCTATATAAGCTTGATGATTATATTTATTATTTTCTAAGAAAAATAGAGGTAAAAATCAAAGATAATAATACATTAAAAAAAGATACTATTAATTTAATTAATTGTATATTTAAATCTCCAAATTCTGATGATATCTTAAGTTCATTATTTAAATTTTCTCAAGAAAGATATAATGAAAAATTTACAAAATTAGAATTAATAAGATATTTACAAGAAGATAGAGGATTTATTTTTAGTGATTATAACTTAAACACTTCGCTTTTAAATAAATTAGAAGGTAACAATAACAATTTTATTAATTCAACTACCCAATTCTACCAAAAATTTAAAATTGAACGAAGTGAAGTTCATGAAATTTGTGATAAGATAATTTCTTCCAATAAAGAAAAGTATTTTTTTGTGCTAGGTTCAGCAGGATGCGGGAAAAGTATTATACTTAGAGAGGTTGATAACTTATTAAAAGATAAGAGTTATACAATTATACCAATAGATATAAGAAATTTTGAAAATTTTAATAATTGTGAAGAATTAGGTCAGTGTATTTATAATGAGAGAGTTTCACCTGCGGATTTGTTGGCAAATATTGCTCAAGATAAACCAGCCTTAATAATTCTCGATCAATTAGATTCTCTTAGCTCTGTATCCGGAAGAAGCATTAACAAATGGTTTGTTATAAATCAACTTTTACAACAAGTATGTAAATATCCAAATATAAAAGTACTTATTGCATGCCGTGACTTTGATTTAAATAAGGACTCAAGATTAAAAGAGTTTATTCAAACTAATGAAGAATCCGTAGAAAAAATTTTTATAAATAATTTATCAAATGAAGTCGTAATAGATACTTTAACAAAACTTGGAGTAAATAAAAATAGAATAAACGAGAAATTACTTAAATTATTTTCAATACCTCTACATTTGCAAATGTTATGTGCTGTATCTGAAAATACAGATATAACAAATTTAAATTACGAAAATAAATTAGAATTATATAACGCATTTTGGGATAGTAAATGTACAATTATTGGTGATGAAGATTGGTTCTCTCTAATTAATTTAATGGTAAATTATCTTAATAATAACAAATCTCTTGTAGCACCACAATGTATTTTTGATAGATATAAAACTAATTTAAATAAATTATTATCAGAATGTGTATTCTGTCAAGATGAAAAAAATATTTCATTTTTTCATGAAACTTTTTATGATTATTGTTTTGCAAGAATATTAGCAGTAAATACAGAAGAATCTTTATATGATTTTATATTGGCGAGCGATCAAAGCTTATTTATCAGATCAAATGTTAGACAGGCTTTAGAATATTTGAGAGTTGCTGATACTAGAAGATATCTCTTAGAGCTTAAAAATATCTTAAATAGTGAAAATATCAGAGTTCATGTAAGAACATTAATTTTAGATGTAATTTTAAATTTTGAAAAATTAACAAACGATGAGATAGATATTTTAATTAATGTTCAGGGAATAATTAAAAATGCAATTTTAAATAAATATGAGTATAAAGAAGCGGAGTTCCTTATTCAATACAATACAGGAAAACTTTTAGAAAATTTAATTGATATTGAGAGTGAAAAATTTAATCAATCTGCAGAACTTTTAACTATGTTTGCAAACAAATATACAAAAGAAATTGACTTAATAATAAATCAATTAAATGATACGCATTTAACTAAAATAATGTTAATAGGATATCCAAATACATTATCACGTTTTTTATTTTCGCCTTATTTATATAAAACTACCCGATTATATAATATTCTTAAAAGTTTATTACAAAATGATTATATTAGTATCAAATCTTTATTTGGACATCTTCAATATGTTATGAAAGATTTTATCCAAACAGAACAGGTTTTTGAATTATATGGAATATTACTTGATAAAATTATTCAAGAAAATTTAAATAAGCAAGATAGTTATAATGATTTTAATACCCTAAGCATTCATAATATTGAAGATTATATATCAGTATCACCTGAACTTTTTATAGAAACTACTTTTAAATATTTACTATATGGTCTTGAAAATTCAATAACATATATTTATAAAGGTTTAAAACATGATAAACTTTGTTCAAATAGTATATATGCATATGAAGATCCTCTTTTCAAAACATTTAGTACTGCTTTTAATTCTTATGCAGAACAAAAGCCAGATAATTATTGGAAGTATATAGAAATTTATAAACATTCGGAATATAGATCTGTTTTATTTCTTGTTTTAAGAAGTTTATATTATTTATCCTTAGATTATTCAGATAATGTAATAGAGTATATTATAAGTAACCCTCGTGTTTATAGTGTCGGTTACAGTTCAAATCCAAATTATTTAATAATGCTTTTATTAAACAAATTTACACAAAATTGTAATGAAAATTTATTTGAAAAGTTAATTATAACTGTATTAAATTATCGAGATGACTATGAATATGAATATTTTAAAGATTTAAAAAATCGAAAACATTTTGGATATAGTCCAATAGATCATGCTCAAGCAAAACTATTAGATTCATTAGATAAGGAAAGACTACGTAAATATCCTGCTGCAATATTAAAATTACTTGAATTGCAAAGAAAATTCAAAAAAACAGTTTTCCTAAAAGAACCCAAAGAGATAGAAGGAGGACTTGTCGTATCTCCAATCCCGAAAGAAAAAGCTCTTAAAATGACATTGAATCAATGGGAAAGTGCAATATACAAATATATACGTCCTGATAGTAGTGGAGATTCTCCATGCGTAGGGGGTGCATATCAATTATCGCAAGTTTTGGAAGATATAATAAATCAAAATCCATTAAACTTCTTAAATTTAATCTATGAATTAGATATAAATAAAACTTCACCATATTATATTAATGCAATATTAAAAGGTTTATCTAATTTAATAGGTTATTATGTAGAAAAAGAAAATTTAATTAAATATTGCTTACAGATAAGTGATAAAGATTTTAATCAAAGCATAATTAACTTACTGGGTTCCTTTATTGACGATAATGGAATTCATTTATCAGATTATTGTATTAATTTAATAATTCAATTTATCATAAATCCCCAATGTAACGATGAATGGGATAATGAAGATATCGATATGGTTTCGATAAATTGCACTAATGGACAGGCTTTATGGCTATTACAAAAAATCTTATCTAAGAATATAAATTTGAAAGACAAGTTTAATGGTGTTTTTGATAGTATTCATACATTAAGCTTAGCAACTAAAGTTGCCTTTATATGTCCATTATACGAATTATATAATTGTGATAATATTTATGCTTTATCAATATTACAAAAGTTAATTTTATCAGATAAAAATTTTATTCAATCAGGATATGTTAGAGAATTTATTGGTAAAACTTCTTTTATTGATAATTTTGAATTTTATTTTGAATTATTACAAAATATTGAAAATAATACTCCTGCAGTAAAAAAACTAATTTCTGGCATATTTACTCACTATAGCCTACATTTTGAAAAAGCAAAAGAAATAACTTTAGAATATACCAATTCAGATGATAAAGACTATAAAATAGGTGTAGCAGAAATCCTTTCTAAATATGCAAATAATAAAGAAATAAGGATAACAAAATATTATAAAGAAAATTTTAGTAAATTACTAAATGATAATGATAGCGAAATAAATAGAGCTTGTTTAAGATTTCTGCATGAATATAACAAACCTGAAGAATTATTTTTGAATCCGTTATTTGAAGTAATAGTTAATTCAAATGTGTTTTTATCTTACACACATTTTATATATGAATTAAATGAAAATCCAATGAATAGAAATTATTTAAAAGAATATAAATTAATAATAAAAAGATTCATTGAATTGAAAGAAGAAGAAATTTTTAAAAATCCTGATTCAAATTTTGAAATTGGTAGTTTATTTGACACAATATTAAAAGTTTATGAATTGCAAGAAGACTCTGAAATTCTTGACTTAATTGATAGATTTTTATTATTACCTATTTACGCGTATAGAAATAAAATTAATGAGTTTGAACGTACGCTATAATTAAATCTTGATTTTCGGACTATTATGTTTATATATTTGGGGTAAATGAAACTCTTTCCATTGTTTTATAATGATAAAAATAGTATCCGACCTTTAAGCAAAAATTTCCGACCATGAAAACAAATTTTAAATCGGTTTAAAAGTCCTCAAATGTCAAATAATCATTTTATCCGTACGATTTAGTAAAATAGGGGGTAAACAAGTAGATACAAGTGTTTTAAAGGTTTAATTTTGGAAATTTGAGCCCAATTTTGATACCCAAAAGAGACTTTTGAGCCATTTCGATAACGCATAAAACGATTATTTCCAACCGACAAAACTCAAACACCAAGCCAACTCTGCCGAATAATACTTTTATTCGTTCAGTGTAAAAGGTCACATGGTTTGATTACTTGGGTCAGATGGTCTGACTATTTTGGGCAAAACAAACAAAATTTTTATCTTTAATGTTTGCATTATTCTATTTAAAAATGTTTGTTTTTAAGTGTTTTTACTATATTTCTTGTTTGCCAAAAATAGATATTATCCCCTTTAATTCCGCCTTCAATATCTTGTGCAACCCCAAAATATTTTTCTAGTTTAAGTGCATTTTTAACAACCGTCTCAAGAGTAGGTTTTATTTCATCCCAAGATTTTACCAATTTATCTTCCGGACAAAAACTTGATATAATTTTTCCTCGCTCATCAAACCTAAAATATTCGACATCTCTTTCTATTGATTGAATTTTTAGTGTTTTATCTTTCTTATTGTACTGTAGAATATAAGGGTCTCTGCTTTCTGAGGTTTCTAATGTGTTCATATTAATAGTTAAAATATCTTCACTTTCAGTTGGATCTTTTGTGTAAATGGTGAAAGCATAATCCGGTGAAATCGCTTCTTGAATAATTACGGTCGGTTTTATGACTTCATCAGGAATTCCATATGTTCTTCTTGAAGATACTGCTTTTGCAGTATCTTTAGAGCGTGCAATATCTGTTATATAATATTTTAAAGTATCTATACTGCCTTGAAAAGATTTATACAGTCCTGCTGCGGAATAATTTTCAACATCTTCACCGTTAAAAGAACTACGGAACATTAACGAGTTTTCATCAAGCCCTAATTCTCGTATTTTGTTTTCAATTTCTTTAAAATAAGGTGAATTTGATGGTGGATATCGCCTATCAGTTCCTCTCATGGAATCAAGAATCTTATCAATAAATCCATGAGTTACAGCAAAAGAGCGAGGAATTTGTACACCCTCTAAAACTCCCTTATCAACTAAATTTTCCATAATTTTTAATTTATATGCTTTTGGACCAACTGTATTTAATTCATAATCTTTTGAATCAACAAGCGTGTCTATATATTGCATTTCAGGAATTTTAACTACAACAGGATTTGTTTTTGTTATAAATTCAGGTTTATCAATTTTATTAACAGTTATTCTTTTATTTAAGGTTGAAAAATTAACATATTGGTTGCTTAAAGTTTCCAACTCTTCAATTTCTTTTTTATCATAGGTTATTGCAACTGCATAAAGCATATTTCTTAATTCCGTATTAAGATGATAAAGACTTCCGGCAGAACCCTTTTCAAGTACAATACCTACAACATTTTTAGGCAGAGCATACGGGTTATAATCTTTGCTCAGTTTACTAAGTAAGATGGTAGGTGTTTCTGTATCAAAGT
The DNA here is from genome assembly GCA_947572405.1 of uncultured Mycoplasmatota bacterium. GTDB lineage: Bacteria > Bacillota_I > Bacilli_A > RF39 > UBA660 > MGBC102946. Next base: position 9,154 of record CANPBV010000024.1, read on the forward strand.
TTTCTGGTAATTCCGAAATTCTATCACATATAACAAGTTTACCGCTAACCTCTCCTGCTGATATTATAGATGTTAAAGGATGGTTATGTGACTTTTTACTTGCAACTATTGCATTGGTTGTAAATTTATCTAATGTTTCTTGTGATATGTCATAATTTTTACCGTTATTATCATCAACAAGTCCAGTGTCTTTGTATGAAATTTTATATTTGTTTATAAACGGATGGGCATTTGCTATAAAATGATTAGGTTCAATTTCTTTCATAGGGATAGGTTTAGCTTCAAAAAGGTCAACCATACGAAAATCCTCATACCCACATCCGTCTGTAATAATTAATTCAGGATTATTCCCTAAATTAGGAGTGTTGTCTGTTATAATCTTGTTAACATTTAATATTTCACGCTCAAGCGAACAATCATAATAATGAGCTTTGAAAGATGGCAGTAAATATGGTTTTATTCCATAAATTCTCATATTATTACTTATAACCTAAACATAAAAATTTTTGCTAGGTAATACCAATCAAATGATATGTTTTGTACACATAAAATTCCATTTTTTAATAGAAAAACTGAATATATCTTGTGTTTTCATAAAATTCATTGTAGTATAAATCATAAGGAGTATTTGTAATGAATATTAATAGAGTTTCGAGTAATTCAAACTATTCAAATAATCTAAATAATATATTTTTTAAAGGATATTCTGAGGTATATCAACGTAGTGCTAAAGAGTTAAGTCAGATAAAAAATAAAGTTGATATGGAAAGAATTTTTAATAATTTGTTAGAAAGTGCAACTAAAGAAACCGGAACAAGAACATTAAAGAACTTTGATATGATTTCATCTTCAGAGCCATTGGAATCTAAGTTACAAAAAGCATATGATAGGGGTCTTACATTAAAAATGAATGATAACCTTGAAACTCCATTAGTTAGAAATGGAGAAGATAATATTGTAAGATTATTTTTGGATAGGATAATTTTTACACCTTCAAAAGACAACTCCTCTAAGGATATCAGATTTTGGAAAAATAGCAAAGGTGACATGATGGCTGCCAGTTGCAACAACGGAGATGGGAACTGTAACATAACTGTTTCTAAAGAATCAGGCAATTTAAAAAGAGTATGGAGCGTTGGCAAGAAGTTAACATATTATAAGGAAGATGGCTCTGTTGATCACTTTAAATCATTATATAAAAGAATTTGTCACAGGTTTAAAGTATTTTTTAAATATTATTCTGATCCAGATTAAATTATATAATTCAGGCGAAATTTAAGAAAACAAATTGAAAGATTATAACTAATATAAAATTAACAATATAAGTTATAATTTTTGTCATTTTTGGAAATTTTTAACGGTTTTTATTCCAATTAAAAATATTAATAGAACAATTATGACAGGTATAAAGAATAACAACCCTAAAGCCAAAGCCTTACCAAAAGAAAAGTAAAGAGTTATTGTATATTGAATAAATGCAATAACAAAAGAAATAATAAGCCAAATAAAAGCATATTTATTTTTGAATTTATCCATCATAGCAGATATCTTCCCCAAGGACTGTTATCATCATTTAATAAGCTGTTTGCAATATCAAATATTCCTTCATTAGAATAATGTTCCCCAATCCACATACATCTTCCAACAATATAACCCTGTGAAAAATCTCTCCAACTAGGATAGATTTCTTTTGTTTTTTGATAAGCTGCCATTATAAATTCCCAAGCTTCAGTTTCAGTTATGTAATTGCAATCATAGCAGCATCGTGCAACAAATACAACTCTTGCTAGATCCCAAGCCTCAACTGAAATATCTTTAAACTCACTGCCGCCTTTTATTACTTTATTCAAAACAAGAAATTCCAAAGTTTCTTTTATATTACTAATATAAGTTCCAAGATAAGTATCTTTTTCAGATTCCAACAGTTCACTTGTATCAACCTCAGTTGAAACATTGGAAATTACAGGTTTAATAGCATTAAAATAAATATGATGCCCTCTGTATAAAAAGTGTTCTAAAGTTTCAATCGTAGATTCTCTATCATAAATCCCATAATTTTCATCAAGTCGAGAAGCCACATCATACCTATCAGATTCTGTTTCTAAACAGTTACAGTAATACATGTTTTGCTCTGCTAAAATTGCACCGATATTAAGTGCAGCATACTGCTGTTTACTTAATATCGGTGCGTTTGGATTTTGAAGATATTTCTGATTTTGAAATGTTTTAATTAGTCTTTTTGCGTTATTTAGTAATCTTGAAATATCCATTTTATACCTTTAATTTATTTAGTAATTTCTTCAAATAGGAATTGTTGAGCCTTCTTGTTATAAGAAATTTGATATTTCTTATTTGCTTCAACTGTAACTTCAATCTTTTGCGGATCATAAGTTGTTCTTACCCATTTGTGAAGAATACCCGGTCTTTGAGTTTCATATTGAAGTTCCAAAACATTTTGTCCCGGTAAAAGATAAAAACCTCTATTGAATCCTTCTCCAATCATTGGTCTCGCCTCACCATTGATTGTAAGGCAATTTAAAGTTTCTGTAAAACCAAGCGGATGGAATTGCTTATCTTTGATTAACATTATAGAAGCATCAGGATTTTCGCTTTCAAATTGCTGTTTTGATTTATTGTGAATAGTAACTGCAACTATTTGAAAAATGATAGCAATTGCAAAAAATCCGCCTAAAAATAAAATATACTGTAAACTCATAATTATCTCCTTACTTTTTAATAGTTTCTACTTTCACTGCCGGTGCCTCTTGGTTTTTTGCACCTAATACCGTTAGTAATTCCGCATAATCATCTTCGCTAAAATTAGAGCAATCGATATAATCTTCTTCTCCTGTTTCCTTACTAACATAATAAATATCTTGATCTTCTACATTCTTTGTATTTGATTCTTTGGAATATTCAGACCAGTAATAATTATCAATAACAAATGATTTTACGATTTTGTTAAATCTTTTAATCAATAACTGTCTATCGTCAGTTATTATAATAGAAATAAAATCGCATACAAAAACTTTGTATAACATTAAAAGCATAACAACAACAGCCGTAATACCTGATATCATTAAACTGTGTGTAATTCTTCCTGCCACATTAAAAACAAACCAACCGGCACAGAAGCCACATGCTGTCCAGAAAAGAGCTGTTGTTAACTTCCCTCTATACTCTTTCATTTAATCCTCCCATCATGAATCTTACTTCCTATTAAATTTTACAACGCTGAAATTCCTCACGCTACTACTACTACTGGCGCCGGTGTGCAGCCTACATTTGAAGTGCTTTAAACTTCTATTTACAAAAGTTCATAAAAGAAATTTAAATAACTTCAAAATTTATAAATATATATGTAACAAAATGTTACATGTTACGCAAAAATTTTTATTTACAAACTTTAACTTCGGTATGGAAATTAATAACCTTAACAATCAAACATTTGGAGCAAGACTCGGCAGTAGTGCGGTATCTCGTCTTAAAAATTCCGGAAACTCTGAAATGTTATCGCAATTAAGTAAAAAACTCTCAGAAATAGGTGAACCTACAACCGTTGTAGATATTATGTCCGCACGAACATCAAAAGGAAGATTATACTCTTTGAGATTATTCAACGAGATATTTGGAGAACGCTATAACATTAGCCTTTTAAAAGATAATCACAACAAAGATATTATTTCTAATTCTCCAATGGATTTGTTAGAAAAATTAAAAGATATTACAGAAAGAACAATTCTGCAAAAAGAATATGGAATTTTTAGCAAAGTGGCTCAAGAACATTCCGGTTCGTTTCCAATGGTAAAATATCTTAAAGGTTTAATTCAAGGTAAAAAAGCAGAAGGAAAATATTTGAGTCCTGAAATTGAACAGGCATATTTTTATCGGTTTATATAAAATTTTATTCATGATAATGTATAATTAAGATGAAGGAGTGTGTATAAATGCAAGTAAACAGAATTCAAAATAACAATTATAATAGTCAGCCGAAATTTGGTTCATTAAAAATTACAAAAGATGGTGTAAAAGCATTACGCAAAGCCTTTAATCCTGAACAATTAAAACAAGTAACTCAATGGGGTAGAGAATTACAAAGCTCTAAGCATTTCGATTTAGAAATTGGTGCAGTTTGTGATGAACTTATTTATAAATTCAAACACAAAGCCTCTCATAGATTTGATAGTGAAGCACCACTTCATCCTGCATCAGTTAAGGGAAACAAATTATGTGCATGCGGTGTTGATCTTCTCGATTGTGGAGATTAGTTTTATTATGATTTAAAATTTCCAACAGGACAAGAAGCAGGTAAAGCATATTCTATATTGTCCAAACACGAACAAATCTGTACTCCATACCAAAGAAATTCATTCGACAGACTAAAATGGGCGGTGGATTCAACAAAAGTTTTAAATCAAGCAGCTGAACATACGAAAGAATTAAGAGTAGACGCTCATATGTCAACTCCTGTGGCTAAAAATTCTATGACTGTTCAAACAACTGAAGTTGCAAACCATACAAAACCATCATTAGTACAACGTGTTAAAAAAGCTTGGCAAGTATTAAAAGGTAACTAATAAACAAAATTACGAGGATTTATGCAGATACAAAAATTAAAATTAGCAGCATATGCTATGGGTAAAAGACTTCAAGGATACCATTTGTTAAGAAACCCTAAAACATCTTCTCCATTAGAACTTACAATGTTAAGAACAGAAAAAAGCGTACACACTAATGGCGATATTGTTACTTGGCACGATAGAATCTCTCGAGATTTTGAGAAGAAAACAAAGCCTGTTAAGGAAACTCTTATAACCAAACATTATTATTCAGACTCTTCCGAATCAAAAATCGAACCATTTAGGCACTACATTAATTCAACTAAAGGCATTGTAAAATCTAAAGGTGTCGAATTGGAATATAAGAACAGAAATAAAGATTTGCCTTGGGATGAATATTATAAGGTTTCTAAAAAAGCCCACGATTCTTATTACAGTCCTTTTGGTACAGGTATAGAAAGATTTCTGGCGAGAATGCTGTATAATGTTGATGACAAACCGATCAGACCGAACTTTTTCAAAGTGTTATTCAGCAATTTAGCAGCAAAAGCAAAATAAACACTACGATGATAATAAATACACTTACTCTTGGCAATAAAATTATCTAAGAATATTAATAATTTTATTTTTGTGATACCATAATTCCTATGAAATATTTAAACATAACAACACTACAACTTGAAGAAAAAAACGGATTAGATATTATGGATTTAATCGGAGTCCATGATTTAATGAATGACTCCAAAGATTCAGTTGCAGAAGAAATAATGAAAAGATTAAAAAAAGGGGAAGTGTTACCCCCAATGGCATTTAATATTGTTTTTGAACATATTGGTTATTTTCAAAAAATCAGAGAAGATATTGCAATTATTCAACAACTAATGATTGCAGAAAAAGAAAACAAGTTACCAAAATTAAGAGCATTTGAACCTAACGCAGAAATTTTAGCCAACTATTATATTAACGCAATCGATTCATATATTGATAAAGCCTATGACATTGAAGATTGGATTGATAATAATTCTCTTGAAGAAAAATTTTCTTTTCTTTCTGACTTTTGTATCACAACAAACTTAGATCAAGAAGAAGACAAAGAATCATTATACGCAACTATTTCTGAATGGCGAATGATTGCAGGTGATAAAATTATCGATTATATTTTAACTAAAAAAGAAACACAAAAATTATCTCAAGAAGAAATAAACAGTTTGGTTGATTTAGCATTGAAGTATAATCCAAATTGTGTTGAGGCTTTAAAACTTAAAGTTGACTATTTAAAAATGAAAAGAATTAAATAAATACCATAAAAATGTCCCCGCATAAGCAGGGACATTTTTTAATATTCATCTATATCAGCGACTTCCCAGTGTGAAATGTGTCCTCTTGTAATTGGTATTTTAAAGGTATATTCGGCATTAGAGGCAAAACTTTTAATAGAATCGCTGCTGTCAGTAATAATATTGCCGTCTTTATCGTATAAATCTATAACAATCAAGAAATTACTGATTGGGGAATTTGATTTATTTTTTACAGTTATGCAGGCATAACTTTTTTCATTTAATAAAGAATCTTCAATTTTTGTTATTTCAATCTTTTTTAAAATTGATTTATGTCTGCTTGCAAAATTTTTAATCCTTACATCATCATATAAATTACTTTGTGGAATATTCACGTTTTTCTGAGCATTTATCAAACCTTTATTAGAAGTTTTTTGATATAAAATACATCCCGAAAATGCAATTGCAATTAAGAGAATAATAATTCTAATAAGTTTAAATAACTTAGTTCCCGATTTGTTTTCTTCTGACATAATTTTCTCCTTGAATTTCTAATAGCTGATGCAATACATTGAGTATTTTCAGTCATCATAATTTCATAACCGACAAGTGCGGTTGATTTCCAATCTAAAAAACCAACGAGTGTTGCTCTTGTTGGTTTTCCTGTGAATGGATTAATGACTTGGAAGTTAAGAACGTGTCCGTCTGCGATTAGAATATCGCCCACTTCAATTTTAGAAAGGTCTCGTTCAATATACGGTTCAACTTTATCGTGATATGCTTTCATTCCCTCACGTTTTAACACCCACTCGGCATAATTGTTTCTTACAAAATGTTGAGCAAATCTTTTGAATGTAATATCGCTCGGCAGAGAGTTCTCATTGTATCCTTGTTTGATTAATATTTGTTTGGTTAAACGAATAGCTGTGTTGTAGCCGAATTTATTTTGATGAAGTAAAAGGGCAAGCAGAACTTTTTTCATATCTTCATTTAGGATTCCGTTGTATTAACCCTGCCTTGTTGTTTGATATTGAGGGAGCAAGCATTCTGCATTGCCTGTCTTTTTGTAGGCTTGAATATATCGCCTTAAAGTTCCGATTGAAATGCTTCCAAGAAACTTGTAGGCTTTTGGTAAAAATAATCCTGTATTATATAACTCCAAAAACTCATGGTCTGCTTGATTTTGAGTCGGATATTTTTTTCGATGTTCAAGAGCAGCTTTTACAATATTTATTCTATGATTAGCGGTTTGTCTTGCTTTATCTGTTACAACCGGCGGTTGATAATTTAATGGTACAAGTGCCGTTGATTTTGTTTCATTCTCACGAAGTTTTTGTTGTAATTCAGGCTCTAAACTTGAAAACAATATTTCATAAGATATGCCACCATTGACTTTTACCTCTCTTGAAATATATTTGCTTTCGGGTTTATTGATTTCTAACCTAATTGAACGGGTACTCTTCAAACCCTTTGCCTGTACGACTTCTTTAATGTTTATATATTCGTTTTTCATGGTACACACACATTAACTCTGAAGACGAAGAATTGGAACACCACTTCGAGCATTGTGTCGGTTTCGTATCAATTAATAAAGGGGAACTTTTCTTAAATTCTCTGTTACTTTTTCTTAAAATTGATGTTAATTTTCAGATTAAAATTTCAAATTACTCAAATTACTCACTTGCCCAAAATAATCAAACCATTTGACCCAAGCGAAAAAAGCCGAAAGATTAGGCTATTATTCAAAAAATAAGATTTGCCCAAAATAATCATACCATCTGCCCTGAGTAGAAAAAGAGTAAAGTGAGTAATTTCAGTTCACATGATTTGATTATTTCCTACCCACGAAACTCGCTCACAAAGCCGATTGCCCGAAATAATCGCACCATCTGCCCCAGTCAGTTTACTCAGTTCGTTACACTAAAGCCCCCACTGTGTGGGTAAAATTGCACTAAAAAAGAGGCTGTCGTAAGCCTCTGTATTTTAATGGTGGAAACGGTGGGATTCGAACCCACGTCCAAAATGGATAAAAACAAATCTCTACGAGTGTATTTGTTTATTTTCTCGATTAACTCAGGAAAACAACTAAAACCCGACAAGTTAATCCTAGGTTTTATTTAAAGGAAACTCCAAACCTTTGACAGTTATCTTGATGCAACTACTGTCAATCATTGCACTGCGTCTTGCATAATTGACCCATAAAATCGGCAAGCTGGACTTTATGAGTAGCCATTATGTAATCGGACTAAGCAGCTAATAATGCTCTGTCTGCGCCAAAGCGACCAACGATTACGTTATCATTTTTAGCATTTAATTTGTTTTGCTCGTTGATAAGCGGGAACAGCGCCCGCACTCGCAACCTATTTTCACCAAACATCCTGTCTAATCCAAAACGTTCCCATGGTGTTGTTAATGTACTGTGTAACTTTTATTATAACCATACTTATTCTATTTTTCAAGCTAGATTGTAACAAAACCTTAACAAAAGGTTAAAAAGGTTAAAGAAGATAAGGAAACGAG